>NZ_JBHZGL010000019.1:0-40374 GCF_051900415.1 Frateuria sp. GZRR35 | reverse complement strand
CGTCGCGCCCGCGAACTGGACTTCGACCGGATCGACCGTGGAACGGACCGCAATCATGGTGTCGATACGCTCATCGGCCGCGCCTTCGCCACTGCCCACGGGCGCGCCCAGGTCGCTTCCGTTTTCCATGCCATCGTCCAGCAAGTCGGCGACGTTCGTGTGCCGGCGCACCCACGTGGGATCGCTGAAATGCTCGTTACCCATACGCCCCTGTCCTAGGAAAGTGAACCTGGCCCCGTTAGTGCGGTCGGAATTGTCCCTGGCACCTTTGTTTTGGCACCTTTGTTTCCTCACATTTAATTAGCCACATCCCCTTTTTTTTCGGCTCGCCGGTAAAGCTGCTCGAGATCGTCCGCGGCGTCGGCATTGCCGCCTGCCGCGGCTCGCTCATACCAGTAAATGGCCTTCGTCAGGTCTTGCGGGCGCCCGGCCCCTTCCTCATAGATGGCGCCAAGCATCTCCTGGGCGTCGGCATCTCCACAGTCGGCTGCGCGCTGGTACCAGAGCCCCGCGGTGCGCCAGCTCTTCCGGACGCCCTCTCCACCGCCGTACATCGAGCCGAGGTACTTGGCGGCCAGCACGCTCCCATGCAAGGCCGCCTTCCTCAGCCATTTGAAGGCTTCTCGCTGATTCGCCTCGATGCCTACACCAAAGCGATACAGATGGCCGATCCGGGTCTGTGCGGACATGTCACCCTGCTCCGCTGCGCGGCGTCCCCAGTAGAGCGCCCGCGCCTCATCCTTCCGGGTACCCTTGCCCATGAAATACAGGTAGCCAAGGTTGTCTTGCGCCCGAGCATCACCGGCGTCCGCTGCCTTCCGCCACAGCGCCAAGGCCCGCGCGAAGTCCCCCCGGTCGTAAGCATCCTGCCCGGACTGACTTGCCGCCGAAGATGACACCAGCGCAGGTCTCTTGCAGACCATCGGCATAGGTGGCCGTACCGTGGCGCAGCCGGCAAGCAGTAGCGTGGTGACAAGCAAAAGACTAATTCGGCGCATCCGTTGCTCCCAACAAGCTACTGTTTTCCGCCGCGTGAGTTCGAAAAGAGGTCTGGCCCCGTTAGCGAAACAAGGGTCAGAGTTGACTTTAAAAGTGCACTCTGACCCCAGTTTCAGGGCTCAAGGAAGCGCTTTCGAAAAAGAAAGGTGTCAGGTTCATTTTCGAGGCCTAGAAAATGAACCTGACCCCTTTTACTCTGTCCCCTTTGTTTCTCTGTTTGAAAAGAAGGAAACGGGGCGGAGGGATCTATGTCGCCTTAATTCCCTCCGTCCCCTTTGTTTCTCTGTTTCTCGGTATTAAATTGTCCCTGGCACCTTTGTTTGTTCATCCGTTGCTCCCAACAAGCTACTGTTTTCCGCCGCGTGAGTTCGAAAAGAGGTCTGGCCCCGTTAGCGAAACAAGGGTCAGAGTTGACTTTAAAAGTGCACTCTGACCCCAGTTTCACCCGGCGTGGCATGCGGGCTCTGCACCTTGTCCACGAGCGTCGCGCCCGCGAACTGGACTTCGACCGGATCGACCGTGGAACGGACCGCAATCATGGTGTCGATACGCTCATCGGCCGCGCCTTCGCCACTGCCTAAGGGCGCGCCCAGGTCGCTTCCGTTTTCCATGCCATCGTCCAGCAAGTCGGCGACGTTCGTGTGCCGGCGCACCCACGTGGGATCGCTGGAATGCTCGTTACCCATACGCCCCTATCCTAGGAAAGTGAACCTAGCCCCGTTAGCGCCCTTAACTAACGTGTCCGAAAAAGCCGGGCCACCTCACCTTGACACCTTTGTTGTTCTTTGTTTGTTTTCTAGCTATTAATTGTCCCTGGCACCTTTGTTTTGTTTTGTTTTATTCGGAGTGGCTTTGAGCAAAATTGTCCCTGGTGGGCAAAATTGTCCCTGGCACCTTTGTTTGCTGCAACAGCCGGAAGACTTCCCGGACAGACCCCTGCTCCCTTCCGCTGCATGGTGGCGACTCCGTTCGAAGGAAGCCCGACCATGCCACGGATGCCACGTCTGCTGCTGCCTGGTATTCCGCTCCACGTCACCCAGCGCGGAATCAACAAAGGGGCAATCTTCCTCGACGACAAGATCGGCATGATTCCGGCGACTCATGAAAGATGCGTTCCGGCGTCACGAGGTTGCCTTGCATGCCTTTGTGCTCATGGACAACCACGTCCATCTTCTTGTTGATGGCCCATCGGCCCGGGGCGTTTCAATGGCCATGCGCCGCCTCGGCCAGTGTTACGTCCAGAGCTTCAACCTCAAACATCGAGCAAGAAAGAGGGTCAGGTTCATTTTCGAGGCCTAGAAAGTAAACCTGACCCCGTTCTTCTCCGCTCGTAAGCCCGGAGGACCGCCAACTTAACTAGCCACGCCCCTTTTTCCGTGGCCACTAATTGTCCCTGACACCTTTTTTTAATTGCATTTGTGCGGACCATTAAACGAACCTGACCCATTTTTCGCTACCTATCGACGCTGTAACGCGAGCGCTTTCTCGAACGCCGTAGCTTTCTGCAGGCGCTTCCAACAGAACGCTTAATAGCATCCACGAGGGCTGGGAAGCCAGCTTCGCTACAAACAACCAATTGGGTGAAACGAGGGATCAGTTCACTCGGATCTCCGGAAGCGAGGGATCTCGCCACGCGAGAAGGTAGCTTGAAGTCATATTCTCCTCGCTTCGAGCGATAAGAGTCTAGTTCCGACAAGACGGCTTCGCTTACTCGGCCCAACACACCGAATTCTCTTGAACAGTGCTTTTGAAAATCAGGCCCGACATCCACATACATTACGAGATAAGGAATCTCGCGGGAAAACTCGCCAATGTCATTTGCCGCCTCGATTTTCGACCGAGTCAGGCTCGGATCTGCGACCATGAGCTTCGCGGAGGTCACCAGGATCGCGCAATTCATAAAGGGCGCGTTATCGGCGGGATGACAATGTAAGCCAAAGAGGGCAGTGTCAGACACCAACCTCGGCAAGCCATATTGCAGTTGCAAAAGGCCATGCCTGATCTCAGCATCATAGACGCGCCCGTCAGCCTCATCTATCTCCACTGCCTTGTAGCAGTGAACCGCGTCGTCATCGAAATCAGCAGTCGCATTTGAAGGAAAGAACGCGTAAGAAAACTCGTCCGTCTTCGAGAGGGTTCGACCCAAAGCAACCGGAGAAAAGTCCGGGATATTAGGATCCGGGAAGAACAGCCAGCGGACCGATTCGCGGCGTTGCTTGCATTCGACAAGCAGGTTCAACTGCGCCTCGACTCTGTCAGAACGTCCGAACGGCGCATAGGCGGTCGCGTGCAAGTCCACGGAAAAATCTTTGACCACCCCGGAATCGTCTCTCGCATACGCATAATCCGACGATACAGAAAAACCTAAAGCTACAAGCGTCTTCGCAATCTCAAACTCCATTGGAACACTTGAAGAGACGAGTTTGCTTTTCCACTTGTGGCTGTCTGCCATATTCGATCCTCAAAGCGCCAGTATGCTCATCTGTTCGCCAGCTAAAAATCCGCAGCCACCCACGACCATCCCGATTAATCTATCTGGATCAACTAGGCGCGATGTGATCATAATTGTCTAGCCTGTCCAGAACAATGGCCAATTAAAATGAACCCGACCCCTTTTTTCGTTAAGAGCCTTGTACCTATTGACCCCGGCACCGAAATGGTGACCCCTTTTTTTTGTTTTCTGCCCTTCTCACCGCATATCCAAATCATCGTAGTCTTCGTGAAAACTGAGCTTAGCTGGTCCATCGGGAGTATCACCTACTTCGAAGGAGGCCGCCTTAACGCATTGACTTCGTAAGGCATAAAAGCAAATTGAGCCACCCCCTAAAAAGTGATCGGCGTCGTACCAGCCGCCACGAAAAGCTAGCGACACGGTAAGTCCAGCTTCCAATACTTGCAGAAAGAACCTGCCATCGTAGCCCGAGGACGAGACCTCGAAAGCTTTTTCAGCAATATCCCGCAGCGACGGATCTACTTCACCAGGGCGAACTCCGCAAAGCCGCGACAAAAAGCCATATAGCCAATCGTATGCCCACTGCTCGAGCCAAACGCGCCGAACATCTAAGCCGTACTTATTTAACAACAAGGTCATCGGCGCGGCAGCTACATACGCACCCGAAAGCCGCCTTATGCGCTCAACCTCGGGGCGGCACGTTTCCATTGCTTCTTCAAGGGACTTTCTTGTGCAGCCAGTGTCGTCATTCATCATCGAACCCAAGCTAGGCAATTTGAATATGGTGCAATTACGTCCGACGCAAACGACGTTGGTGACCGCTCAACTTGGCACACGCGCTATCCATGAGCTTGACGAACTCGCGCGCATCCTTGAAGTAGTTACGGAAAGCCGTCCTAACGTCTTCGCCCGTGTCAGCCCGTACTAGCACAATGTCGCTATTGGGCATCCTCTTCTCTAGATCGAAAAGTTCTCGAAGGGCATCTGTTGCGTCGCGGAAGCTTCTAACGGTTAGATCACCGCTTGGACTGAAAATCAAAATGCTGTTCTTTTTGTCCGAAACATCACTCTTTGCCTCATGCAAGCCTCGTAGTGTCTGCATAAGCGCTAGGCCGTCATCAAGTTCAAGAAAGCTCTTTAGAACATCCCGATCGGAGAGTTCCGGAAAAGGCCCGGTCGAGGCCTCGTGAGCGCGGGCTAAAATCTCGCTGGCGAAAGCCATTGCGCGCCGATAGCGATCATCGCCCCTTTCGAACTTCGGCTGGCTTTCGGTGATGAACCCGACCACCTCTACAGCGGTAGCCCACGCATGCTGCACCAGCGTACGGTATTGAATTTCGATGTAAAGCCCCTTTAAACCCCTACCCGCGTCAGACTTAACATCGTACTCATAGATATCATGTATGCCGCGATAGCCCGTCTGCTTTGGGTGGTCTATATAGTTGTATTTGCTCGGATCGTTCCGCAAACTGTGGTTAAATTTCGCCTCACGAAACTCGTTCCTGAAACGATTAAGTTCTTTTGTGTCTTTAAAAATTAGCCTGCAACCAGCGACATCATCCATGCGAGCGAGTTGCATACCGGGAAGCCGGCGCAACTTATCAAAAATGGTGTTTTTACGTTTATGCCGTTGCGCGACAATTACGTCCCGCCCGCGCAAGCGGGTCCGAAGAATTGCTTGAAAGGTGTTTAGCACGGCCCGATGAGCAGCGCGCCAAGATTCAATTATTACCAAGTCCTCTGGTGTTGCAGCTTGCGCTCGGACAGCCTCGCCAGCTCGGTTGACGCGCGACTTGGATCCTCCTGGATAAGCGTCGGTAGCATCGGTCATGATCTCTCCCCTTGTAAAATGGCTCTTTTTGATGTGCCACTTTGCCACCATAAAAAAAGGGTAGCCGCCAAGCTACCCTTCTTCGACATTACTCAAGATCCATTCACCCGCACTTCGAATACCCACAATTCAAACAAGTCTGACACCCATCCATCAGCACCAGCGCCTGCGTATTGCACTTGGCGCACAACGTCGCCCCCGGCGGAAACCCGCTGGCATTGCTCTCGGTGTTAGAGGCAGCCTCAACCGCCTTCTTCCCCGCCGAAGCCGCCTCATACGCCGCCCGCTTCTCGGCCACCAGCTTCTTCTGCGCCTCGTCCATCTCCGGATCATGGATGAGCCCGATGTTCTTCATGTGCTGCTCGATCACCGCCCCGATCTCAGCCACGATGCTCGGCATGTAGACCCCACCGGCCTTGAAGTACCCACCACGCGGATCGAACACCGCCTTCAGCTCCTCGACGATAAACGTCACGTCGCCGCCCTTGCGGAACACGGCCGAGAGGATGCGGGTGAGCGCCACGATCCACTGGAAGTGGTCCATGTTCTTCGAGTTGATGAAGATCTCGAAGGGGCGGCGCTGTTCGTGCGGGGTGCCCTGGTTGAGCACGATGTCGTTGATGGTGACGTACAGCGCGTGCTCGAACAGCGGCGACTTGATCTTGAAGGTGGAGCCGACGAGCGATTCGGGGCGCTCGACGCTCTCGTGCATCTGGATGATTTCGGCCTGGCGCGGCTCGGCGGCCTTTTTCTCGGGCGCGGCGGCGACCGGGGCGGCCTTGTCTTCGGGCTTGACGACCTGGTAGCCCTTGATCTTCTTTTCGATCTTGATCGTCATGGGTGTTTTCTCTTTCTCTGGCGGGCCGTCGACGGGCGGCCGGTGGTTGGACGATGCGTTGAAGCTCGCAGAAGGGGGAATCCATCTGGGGCGGCCCTTCTAAGGGCAGGAGCAAATGGATTTCCGCTTGTGCGGGGAGGCAGCACGCGCGGTGGTGGCTTTCGGTTCGCGGTCCCTGGCGGGAGGGCGGTGCGCGCGGCGCGGGTGGTGAGGAAGACTCCGGCCCGGGCGAACCCGGGCCGGAGGCGGTACGGCTTACTTGCGGCGGGCAGCCTTCTTCGGCGCCGCCTTCTTGCTGGCAGTGGACCGCTTGACCGACGCCTTGGCGACGGTCTTCTTGCTGGCGGACTTCTTCCCTGCCGCCTTCTTGGGAGCGGCCTTCTTCACGGCCGTCTTCTTGCTGCTGACCTTCTTGGCCGGTGCCTTCTTGGCGACCGTCTTCTTCGAAGCGCCCTTCTTGGCAGCGGCCTTCTTCGGGACTGCCTTCTTGGCGGCAGCCTTCTTCGGAGCCGCCTTCTTGGCGGCGGCCTTCTTCGGCGCGGCCTTCTTGGCAGCAGCCTTCTTCGGAGCCGCCTTCTTGGCCGCGGCCTTCTTCGGCGCAGCCTTCTTGGCGGCGGCCTTCTTCGGAGCCGCCTTCTTGGCCGCGGCCTTCTTCGGCGCAGCCTTCTTGGCGGCGGCCTTCTTCGGCGCAGCCTTTTTGGCGGCGGCCTTCTTCGGCGCGGCCTTCTTGGCAGCGGCCTTCTTCGGCGCAGCCTTCATCGGCGTTTGCGGAGCGGGCGAACCCACCGGCGCTTCGGTGGACGGCGGATCGCCGACGGGCGGCATGGAATTGTTCTGCGCCTGGTTCTCGGTATCGATGGACATCTGGTCTTCCCCTCCGACTTAGGTTTTTTGTGTGAGACCTGCGTTGGCTAGAACTTGCCGTAATAGCCTTCCTTCAGGGCATCGAACAGGTTGGCGGCGGTGTGCATTTCGCCGTCATATTCCACCTGCTCATTACCCTTCAGTTCGATAACGCTACCGTCTTCCAATTCAAAGCGGTAGAGGGTGTTGGCAAGGTCGGTTTCCTTGACCAGCACGCCCTGGAACGCGGCGGGGTTGAAGCGGAAGGTGGTGCACCCCTTCAGGCCCTGCTTGTAGGCGTAGAAGTAGATGTCCTTGAAGTCTTCGTAGGGGTAGTCGGTGGGGACGTTGGCGGTCTTGGAAATGGACGAGTCGATCCACTTCTGCGAGGCGGCCTGGATGTCCACGTGCTCCTTCGGGCTGATGTCGTCGGCAGCCACGAAGTACTCCGGCAGCTTGTTGGCCGCCTCGTCGGTGAACGGCAGCGCGTCGGCATTGATGAGGGCACGGTAGGCGAGCAGCTCGTAGCTGTAGACCTCGACCTTTTCCTTGGACTTCTTGCCCTCGCGGATCACGTTGCGCGAGTAGTGGTGGGCGAAGCTGGGCTCGATGCCGTTGGAGGCGTTGTTGGCCAGCGACAGCGAAATGGTGCCGGTCGGTGCGATCGAGCTGTGGTGGGTGAAGCGCGCGCCGGTCTCGGCAAGTTCCTTGACCAGGTTGGGGGCGACGGTGGCGATGCGCTGCATGTAGCGGCTGTACTTGGCGTGCAGCACGCTGCCGCGGATGGTGTCGCCGATCTTGTAGCCGTCCTTCGCCATTTCCGGGCGCTTGCGCAGCATGTCGCCGGTGACGGTGTACTCCTTGGCCAGCACCGGGGCGGCGCCCTTTTCCTTGGCCAGGTCCAGCGCCACTTCCCAGCCGGCCACGGCCATCTCGCGCGAGACGTCTTCGGTGAAGGACACCGCCTGTTCGGAGCCGTAGCGCATCTTGAGCATGGTCAGGGTCGAGCCCAGGCCGAGGAAGCCCATGCCGTGACGGCGCTTGGACATGATCTCGTTGCGCTGCTGCTCCAGCGGCAGGCCGTTGATCTCCACCACGTTGTCGAGCATGCGGGTGAACACCTTGACCACGTCGCGGTACTCGTCCCAGTCGAAGCGGGCCTTCGGGCCGAACGGGTCGCGCACGAAGGTGGTCAGGTTGATCGAGCCGAGCAGGCAGGAGCCGTACGGCGGCAGCGGCTGCTCGCCGCAGGGGTTGGTGGCGCGGATGTGCTCGCACCACCAGTTGTTGTTCATCTCGTTGACCTTGTCGATCAGGATGAATCCCGGCTCGGCGTAGTCGTACGTCGAGACCATGATCATGTCCCACAGGTGCCGCGCGCGGATGGTGCCGTAGATCTTGCAGGCGACCAGGCCGTCCTCGCGGTCGACGTAGTTCTCGTGGGTGGGCCACTCACGCCAGACGACCTTGGTCGGGTCGGTGAGGTCGATCTCCTCGCGCTCCTTGACGTGCACCGGGAAGACCAGCGGCCAGTCCTGGTCGTGCTCGACCGCCTGCATGAAGCCGTCGGTGATCAGCAGGGACAGGTTGAACTGGCGCAGGCGGCCGTCCTCGCGCTTGGCGCGGATGAATTCCTTGGCGTCCGGATGGGAGATGTCGAAGGTGCCCATCTGCGCGCCGCGGCGGCCACCGGCCGACGACACGGTGAAGCACATCTTGTCGTAGATATCCATGAAGGACAGCGGGCCGGAGGTGTAGGCGCCGGCGCCGGACACGTACGCGCCGCGCGGGCGCAGCGTGGAGAACTCGTAGCCGATGCCGCAGCCGGCCTTCAGGGTCAGGCCCGCCTCGTGGACCTTCTCCAGGATGTCGTCCATCGAGTCGCGGATGGTGCCGGACACGGTGCAGTTGATCGTGGAAGTGGCCGGCTTGTGCTCCAGCGCGCCGGCGTTGGAGGTGATGCGGCCGGCCGGGATCGCGCCGCGGCGCAGCGCCCACAGGAAGCGCTCGTACCAGTGCGCGCGCAGCTCCTCGGTCGCTTCCACGTCGGAGAGGGCGCGCGCGACGCGCTGCCAGGTCTCGTCGATGGTGCCGTCCACCGGCTCGCCCGACTTGGTGCGCAGGCGGTACTTCTTGTCCCAGATGTCGTAGGAGGCCGGCTGCAGCGGGATGGCCGTATCACGGGTGGCGGCAAGTGGTGCGCGCGCGGTGCTCATCGATTGTCTGTCTCCCGGCCTTGCGACCCAACTGTTGTTTTGACCAACGCCGCCCGCTGCGCTGCCGGTTCCCGAGGGGCCTGGCGAGGCGTTGCGCGTGCGTTTTCCTTGAATATCCGGCCTTGCGGCGTCCTCCCCCGAGGTTGCCGCATCGACACAGCACTTGGGTGGGAGCCCGAACGACTCACACAAGATGTTGTGGTGCGACCGGGCATGAACGGTATCGCCGGGTTGCGTAGGCGTCAACTGAAATTTCCGTGGTCCAGCGACTGCGCGGGTTGGCGCCGATCGCGCGTCGCATCGCCGTCACCATGGAACCCGGATGCCGGGTTTACAGTCGCAGGTCGGGTACGTTTTTTTTGTTCAAGGAGATTGCATGAGCGCCCGTCGCCTTTCGTCCGCCCTCGCCCTTTGCAGCGCACTGCTGCTGGGCTGGCCCGCCGCCAGTCGCGCCGCGTTGCCCGCGAGCGTGTCCGGCCAGCCGCTGCCTTCGCTGGCGCCGATGCTCCAGAAGGTGACGCCGGCGGTGGTGAACATCTCCACCAAGACACGGGTGGCGGTGCGCGACCCGTATTTCGACGATCCGATCTTCCGCCAGTTCTTCGGCCTGCCCTCCTCGCCGCGCGAGCGCGTGGAACAGAGCCTGGGCTCGGGGGTGATCGTGGACGCGGCCAAGGGCTATGTGCTCACCAACAACCACGTGGTCGGCGGCGCGGACGACATCACGGTGACGCTGCAGGATGGGCGCACGTTCAAGGGCAAGCTGATCGGCACCGATCCGGATACCGACGTGGCCGTGGTGCAGATCCCGGCCAAGGGGCTGAAGGCGCTGCCGGTGGCGGACTCGTCGAACCTGCGCGTGGGCGACTTCGTGGTGGCTGTGGGCGATCCGTTCGGGCTCGGGCAGACGGTGACCTCGGGCATCGTCTCGGCGCTGGGTCGCTCGGGGCTGGGTGGCTCGGGTTACCAGAACTTCATCCAGACCGATGCGTCGATCAATCCGGGCAATTCGGGTGGCGCGCTGGTCAATCTCAATGGCGAGCTGGTCGGCATCAACACGATGATCCTGTCGCCTTCGGGCGGGAACGTGGGTATCGGCTTCGCGATTCCGAGCGACCTCACCACGCAGGTCATGCGGCAGCTGATCGAGCACGGCAAGGTGGTGCGCGGCAGCCTGGGCGTGCAGACGCAGGACATCACGCCGCGTATTGCCAAGTTGCTGAATCTGTCGACCAGCCAGGGCGTCGTGGTGACGCGCGTAGCGCCCGATTCGGCGGCCGCGCACGCGGGACTCTCGCCGGGCGACGTGCTGCAGGCGATCGACGGCAAGCCGCTGCACGACAGCGATGAGTTGCGCAACGCCGAAGGGCTGCTGCCGCTGGGTAGCCAGGTCACGCTGAAGCTCACCCGCAACGGCGAGCCGCACCAGGTGCAGGCGACACTGACGCCGGAGAAGCTCGCCAGCGTCGATGGCGCCACGCTCGATGCGCGCCTGGCGGGCGTGCGTTTCAGTGAGTTGTCGATGGCGCAGCGCGGCCAAGGTGTAGCCGGCGTGGCGGTGACTTCGGTGCAGGGCGGCAGCCGTGCCGACCGCATGGGACTGGGCGAGGGCGACATCGTGATCGGCGTGAACAACCGGCGCGTGACGAGCCTGCGCGAATTGCGCGGGCTGGTCGCCATGCAGCCGCGGCAGTTGGTGCTGGTGGTGGACAGCGACGGGGGCGTGCGGTACGTGCCGATGGATTGAGCGCGCGGGATCAGCCCCCTCCCCTGCCGCGAGGTTGGAGTGACGACCCTGGCCTTGGGCCGCACTTCGAGCCTTCCCCTGCGAACGCGGGGGAAGGTGCCGACAGGCGGATGGGGGCGCTCTTGGGCGACATGTCAGGGAGGGCCGAGGCAAGGCTTCCCCCATCCGCCCTTCAGGCACCTTCCCCCCGTGTACGGGGGAAGGATCGGTCGGGACGCTGGGTGGCACAGGTGGGAGCCTTCCACCGCGAACGCGGGGGAAGGTGCCGATAGGCGGATGGGGGCGCTCTTGGGCGGGATGTCCGGGAGGGCTGCGGCAAGGCTTCCCCCATCCGCCCTTCGGGCACCTTTCCCCCGTGTACGGGGGAAGGATCGGTCGGGACGCTGGGTGGCACAGGTGGGAGCCTTCCACCGCGAACGCGGGGGAAGGGTCGGTCGGGGGGCTGGATGGCACAGGTGGGATCCATTCCCTCGCGAACGGGGAAGATTTCGGTGGCGGCGTCGCTTCGGATGTATCGCCACGCACATTCATCCTTAACGCCAACCTGTGACCCTGCTTGATGTTTGGCGATGGGACCGATGAAATACCGGACTCCCATCACTGCGCGCATGCTGCCTTCACGGCACGCTCACGCCATCCATCGAAGCCGTAGGTTGTCCGAAGTCATGCCCGTCCGTTCCGTTCGCCTGTCCGTCGCCGCCCTGCTGGGCGCCTGCCTCACTACGGCCGCATTCGCTGCCGGGCCCACGCTGACCTTGCGCGGCGACGTCGCCACCACGCGTGGCCTGGTGCAGGACCTGGCTACCACCTGGACCAAGAGTGGCCACGGCAAGGTCGACGTGCAGCCGTTCAACACTGCTTCGGGCCTGGATGCGCTGCGCAGTGGCAGCGCCGACATCGCCGGCAGCGCACGCCCGGGCAACGGCAGCGCGCAGGAATCGGGGCTGGTGTTCACGCCGGTGGCGTGGGACGGGCTGGTGATGATCACCCACCCGAACAACCCGGTCAGCAACCTCACCCTCAAGCAGTTGCACGACATCTATTACGGCAAGATCACCAACTGGAACGAAGTCGGTGGCCGCAGCGAGCCGATGCACGTGTACGCGGTGGCGAGCCCGGGCGATGGCGTGGAGTTCAGCCTGCGCAAGCTCCTGTTCGGTCGCGGCAACCAGCCGGTGGCGGCGCCGCGCCTGTACGTCAACACCGCCAAGCTGGAAGAGGCGGTGACGCTCGATCCGAAGGCGATCGGCGTGACCACGCTCTCGCGCGTGGCCGACAACCGCAAGGTCAAGATGATCCGCATCGACGGCACCGCACCCAGCGTGTCCACCGTCGCCAGCGGCAGCTACAAGCTCTACTCCCCGCTCTACCTGGTGACCAACCCGAACAGCCCGCACGCTGACGAGGCAAAGGCGTTCGTCGATTTCGCCAAGGGCGACAAGGCCGCGGCGGTGGTGCGCCGCGACGATGCGCTGCCCTACGACGCCGGCAGCGCGCTGGCGGCGGCCGATGCCTCGCGCCGCGCGCAGATCCTCGCCGCGGTAGGCGCACGCGCAGTACCGCAGCAGCCGTCGGCGCCCAGCGCCGCGCCGGTCGCCGCGCCGGGCGCCACCTACGCCTCGCGCGCCGCGATCGCGCCGACCTCCGAGCGCACCGCCGAAGCCAAGCGCGCGCTGGAAGAACGTCGCGCCAAGGCCGCCGAGAAGGCCAGCCTGAAGGGCGTCCACGGTGAGGCCACCACGATCGATGCCGCCGCTGCGCGCGGCCCGGCGTTCGCCAAGGTCACCGCCAGCGCCACGGTCAAGTCCACCGTCGCCAAGCCGCGCACCTACAAGGTCGCCAGGGGCGACACGCTGTCCTCGATCGCCCGCGCGCATGCGGTCGACGTGGCCGACCTGCGCGCCTGGAACCACCTGAAGGGCAATGAGCTGAAGGCCGGCCAGGTGTTGCGCCTCGGCGAGCGCTGAGCGACGGGTGCGCGCGTGCGCATCCTCGCGCTGACGCTGGATCTGGACGACACCCTGTGGCCGGTACTGCCGGCCCTGGAATGCGCCGACCGCGAGCTGGACGCCTACCTGCGCACGCACCATCCGGAAGTCGCCACGCGCTGGCCGATCCCGGCAATGCGCCAGTTGCGTGCGCAGGTGGCCGCCGAGCGGCTGGACCTGGCGCACGACTTCACCACCCAGCGCCACCTGACCATGCGACGCGCCTTCGAAGCCTGCGGGCTGGACGAGGTGCCGATCGAGGCGTTGTGGGAGGTCTACTTCGCCGCGCGCAACCGCGTGGAGCTCTACACCGACGCGCTGCCGGCACTGGAGCGCATCACCGCGCGCTGGCCGGTGGCGAGCCTGACCAACGGCAACGCGGACCTGGAGCGGATCGGTATCCACGCGCACTTCCATTGCCAGGTCTGCGCACGGGACACCGGCGTGGGCAAGCCGGACGTGCGGATCTTCCAGGTGGCGGCCGAACGGCTGGGCGTGGCGCCGGAGCACATCCTGCACGTGGGTGACGACGCCGACCTCGACATGCGCGGGGCGCGCGCGGCGGGCTTGCGCACGGCGTGGATCAACCGCGAGCGGCTCCCCTGGCCGGACGGGCTGGGGGCGCCGCCGGACCTGGATCTGCCGGACATGGGTGCACTGGCGGACTGGCTGGAGCGGAGCCAGGGGTCCTAGCGTCACTGGCTTCCTTCGCAAGCCCCGGCCCCTCACCCAACCCTCTCCCCGGCGGGGAGAGGGCTCAAGATCGCGCAAGCCGCTTCCTGCCTGGGGGCTGTAGGAGCGCACCTGTGCGCGACCGCCACGCCTCCCGCTCGCGCACAAGCGCGCTCCTGCAGGGACGATGGCCCCCGCTTGCGGACACGCAACCGGAAGGCGGCGTGCCCCAAAGCGCACCCCTCGGCTTACCTGCGATGGTTTGGCATATCCCACGCATCGGCGCATCATGTCCGACTCGCTGCAACCGAAGAGGCACGAAGCCATGCCGGAGAGCTCCCCGTCCGCCCTGATCGAACGCAAGGCCGGCAAGGCCCAGGGCATCGCCATCGAAGCCGTCGACAGCGCGCATTACAAGGACGCTCTCAAGCGCCTGGATGCCAGCCAGCGACGCTGGCTGGAGCAGACCGGTTTCGAACCGCGCCCCGGACGCTTTGCGCTGTTGCCCGATGCCAACGGCAAGCTCGCCCGCGTGCTGGTGGCGGTCGATCCGTCCGAGCCGTTGGCCGCCCTGGCGGGGCTGCCCTACGCGTTGCCGGTGGGCAGCTACCACCTGGCCGACAACGGCGCACTGACCGACATGCATCTGGCGGCGCTGGGCTGGGCGCTGGGTGCCTACCGTTTCGAGCGCTATCGCAAGGGCACGCGCGCGCCGGCCACGCTGGCCGTGCCGAGCGCGGAACTCGCCGCGCTGGCGCCGATAAGCGAGGCCACCGCCCGCGTGCGTGACCTGGTCAACACACCGACCGAAGACATGGGCCCGGAACACCTGGCCGACGCGGTGAAGCAACTGGCCAAGGCGCACAAGGCCAAGCTGCGCGAGTGGGTCGGCGAGGAACTGCTGAAGGCCAACTTCCCCACCATCCACGCGGTCGGCCGTGCCAGCCATCGCGCGCCGCGGCTGGTCGAGCTCACTTGGGGCAAGGCGTCGGACCCGAAACTGGTGGTGATCGGCAAGGGCGTCTGCTTCGACACCGGCGGCCTGGATATCAAGCCGTCCGACGGCATGCGCAACATGAAGAAGGACATGGGCGGCGCCGCGCACGCGATCGCGCTGGCCGGCCTGGTGATGCAGGCGAAGCTGCCGGTGCGCCTCACCCTGCTGGTCCCGGCGGTGGAGAACGCCATCGCCGGTAACGCGATGCGTCCGGGCGAGGTGATCACCACCCGCGCCGGCCACACGGTGGAGGTGGACAACACCGACGCCGAAGGTCGCCTGATCCTGTGCGACGCGATCGCCTACGGCGCCGAGCAACAGCCGGAGTTGATGCTCGACTTCGCCACCCTGACCGGCGCGGCACGCGTGGCGCTGGGGCCGGACCTGCCGGTGCTGTTTGCCAATCAGGATGCGCTGGCCGAACGGGTGCTGGATGCCGGCCGCGCCGTGGTCGACCCGTTGTGGCGGCTGCCCCTGTGGCGTCCGTATCGCAAGATGCTCGACTCGTCGGTGGCGGACTTCGCCAACTCCGGCGCATCGCGGCACGCCGGCGCCATCACCGCGGCGCTGTACCTGGAACGGTTCGTGCCCGACGGCCTGCCGTGGCTGCACCTGGACACCTACGCCTGGAACGATGCCGACCGTCCCGGCCGCCCGCGCGGTGGCGAAGCGATGGGCCTGCGCGCGATGTTTGCGTTCCTGCAGCAGCGCTACGCGCGCTGAGTTGCCGCTTCGCGGTTTCGTGGGGTGGGGCTTAGCCCGCCTCCCCGCGCCGCAGGAGAGGGTGGGCTCAAGCCTACCCCGCGCGCTGATCCTGCATTGGGGATGACGGTGCCCGCACGTCGGGTCTCACGCTCCGGTAACCCCCATCCGCCTGTCGGCACCTTCCCCCGCCGAGCGGGGGAAGGCTCGGGATGTGTATCACGACCCGACCGGTCCTTCCCTCGGTTGCCGGGGAAGGCTCGGGATGTGTATCGCGACCGACCGGCCCTTCCCCGCTTGCAGGGGAAGGCTCGGGATGCGTATCGCGACCGACCGGTCCTTCCCTCGCTTGCAGGGGAGGGCTCGGGATGTGTATCGCGACCGACCGGTCCTGCCCTCGCTTGCAGGGGAGGCTCGGAATGTGTGGTCGCGACCCGGCTGGTCTCCCGCCGCTTACGGGACGGGAACGGGATGTGTGGTCGCGACGCAACCGGTCCTTCCCCCGCTTGCGGGGGAAGGTGCCCGAAGGGCGGATGGGGGCGGCCTTGCCTCGCGCCCCATCGAGTACGCACCCCTGATGTCGACGGCTCGGCGTGGTCGCTCGCCACCGGCGAGTTCCACCGCATGCGCCGGTGCCTGCCGTTGTCGGCTACGCTCCGCGCATGAACGCACCGATGGACGACGCCACCGCCGCGACTTGCCGCGAGCAGGCGCTGGCCGCTATGCAGCGCGGTGACATCGCGCATGCCGAGCAGGCGTTTTCGCGCCTGCTCGAACAGCGGCCCGATGATGCCGAGGCGCTCCAGTTCCTGGCCTCCTGCCAGCTCGGCCGCGGCGACGTGGAGGCGGCGATCGGCCTTTTGCACGCCGCGCACCGCGCCGAACCTGACGACGCGGCGATCCTGCATCAGCTGGGCACCGCGCAGGTCACGGCCGGCGACCTGCGTGGCGCCGAGGACAGCCTGCGCAAGGGCCTGGCGCTTGCACCGGGCATGTTCGTGGCGCGCCTGCGCCTGGGCGTGCTGTACGAGCAGCAGGGGCGCCGGCACGAGGCCGTGACTGCTTATCTCGGCGCGATCAACGCGGCGCAGGCGCAGGGCCGCTGGCTCAGCGACGACACCACCGCGCCGGGCGTGCGCGAGGCGGTCAAGCACGCCACGCAATACGTCGCGGCCGGGCGGCGGGAACTGTTCGACGCGGTCATCGAGCCGCTGCGCCAGCGCTACGGACGCGCGGAGCTGGCCCGCGTCGACCAGTGCCTGGCCATCTATCTGCACGAGCAGCCCGCGCCCCTGCCCGACCCGCGGCAGCGGCCCCTGTTCCTGTACTTCCCCGGCGTGCCCAGCCAGACCTACTACCCGCGCGAGCGCTTTCCGGAACACGCACGGCTGGAGGCGGCGGTCGATGCGATCCGCGCAGAGCTTCGCGAGGTGTTGTCGGAGGTGGACGATCCGCTGGTGCCGTTCCTGGGCGCGCCTTCGGCCGCCGCGGTCGCGGCACGGCTGCTCGACGCCACCGGTCCGCAGGAGGCGGCGTGGGATGCCTTCTTCTTCTATCGCCACGGCGTGCGCCACGACGCCAACTGCGCGCGCTGCCCGAACACCAGCGCGCTGCTGGACGGCATGCCGCTGGTACGGGTGCGCGACCACGCACCGGAAACACTGTTCTCGGTGCTGCGCCCGGGCACGCACATCCGGCCCCACCGTGGCGTCACCAATACACGCCTGGTGACGCACCTTCCGCTGGTCGTGCCGCCCGATTGCGCGTTGCGCGTGGGTGGCGAGACCCATGTGTGGGAAGAGGGCCGCTGCGTCACCTTCGACGACACCTTCGAGCACGAAGCCTGGAACCGCAGCGCTCAGACCCGCGTGGTGCTGATTGTCGACAGCTGGAATCCCGACCTCAGCGAAGTGGAGCGCATGGCGGTGGCCGACCTCGTCGCGGCCATCGGCGACCTCAACCGGTCCGTGCCCGGAGATTGATCGGGACGACGTTCGGCCATCCATACGGCCGGAAGATAGTGTCCATGACAGCCGACCAGCCGGCGGATTGGCCGCGCATCTGCTTTACCCATGACTGAGGGCATGGGCACTTGCTTGTTAAACAGTTGTTGCTGTCATACTCGGTGCGCTCGACATGAGCGGGGGAAGCAGGGATTTACTTCACCGGGGAGTGCACATGAAATACGACTTGAATCACTTGTCTTTGGCAGTGCGTCTTGCGTTGAGTGCGGGTGTTTTTTCGGTGGCGGGAGTGGCTCAGGCGCAGGTGACGACGGCGGAGAATCCGACCTCGTCCGAGCAGGTTGCGCAGGACCAGACCGCCCCCTCCAAAAAGGAAGCCAAGACTCTTGAGTCGATCCAGGTAACCGGTTCGCTGATCCGGCGCGTTGACGCCGAGACGGCCAGCCCGGTCATCACGCTGGATCGCGCGGCCCTCAGCAATTCGGGCAAGCCCGTCCTGGGCGATGTGTTGCAGCAGATGCCCAGCATCTCGGGCAACGCCACCAATCCGCAGAACAACAGCAACGGCGGCGGCGTGGCCAGTCCCTTGCTGGAAGCTGGCGACGGCGCTTCGCGCGTGTCGTTGCGCGGCCTGGGCAACAACCGCACGCTGGTGCTGGTCAACGGCCAGCGCATGGCCAACCCGGACATCAACCTGATCCCGCCGGAGATGATCGAGCGGGTCGACGTGCTGGCCGAGGGCGCTTCCACGGTGTACGGCTCCGATGCCATCGGCGGCGTGGTCAACTTCATCCTGCGCAAGGACTTCAAGGGCGTCCAGTTCAGCCTCAACGACGGCATCTCCAGCCACGGCGACGCCAAGCGCCACGGCTTCAACCTCACCGGCGGCATGACCGGCGAGCGCTACAGCATTGCCGCCGGCATCGACTACAACAAGTACGACGAGACGCTCGCGTCGCGCCGCAAGTTCTCCCGGCAGCAGCTGTATCTGTCGAGCGGCTCGGTGGTGGCGGCCGGTTCCAGCTCGATCCCGACCGGCCGCATCCAGGTGCCCGCCGCGATTGCCGCCCAGTACGGCTGCGCGGTCGACCCGGCGACGCAAACCGCCCAGGTGACGCTGTCCTCGGGCGACGGGTCGAGCCTGGGCGACTACCGTTGCCGACTCTCTTCGGACACGTACAACTACGCCGCGCTCAACTACATCCAGACCGCGCAGAAGCGTACCAACGGTTTCGTGCTGGCGGACTTCCACATCACCGACAACGTGAGCGCGTACGTCAACGCGTTCTACAACCACACGGTATCCAGCGGCCAGGACGCGCCCTCGCCGGTCGGCACGGGCGACGGCCTGATCATTTCGGCCGACAACCCGATCAACCCGTTCGGCGTCACCTTCAGCCAGGGCGCGATCGCCGGCGATCCGAACAGCGGCTACAACTTCCAGACCCGCCTGACCGGTGCCGGCACGCGTGTGCACAGCTACACGACCAACACCGGGCAGTTGAACGCGGGCCTGCGCGGGGCCTTCGGCCAGGACAGCAGCTGGATCTGGGACGCGTCGATCAATTACAGCCACACCAAGCGCGACCAGCGCGACACCAACGAGGTGGACATCCCCTCGTTGCAGGCGGCGGTCGATGCCGGAGCCAACATCTTCGACCAGGCGAACGCCGGCGATGTGTTGAGCGCCGGCGTGAAGACGCCGATCTACGTGTTCACCCAGTCGACCAAGCAGGCGCAGTTCGACGCCAGCGGCGAGCTGTGGGACCTGCCCGCCGGGCCGATGCAGCTGTCGGTCGGCGCGTTGTACCGCAAGCAGTTCATGAACTACACCGTGAGCGACTTCGCGGTGCTCGACCCGGTCACCACCACCTGCCAGATCCTGCAGGAAGCCTGCGGCTCGCCCGGGCGCGGCAGCTACGACGTCAAGGAGTTGTTTGCCGAGACGCTGATCCCGCTGGTGTCGGACGTGGCATGGGCCAAGTCGCTGTACCTGGACCTGGGCGTGCGCAGTTCCAACTACAGCACCACCGGCACCACCACCAACGGCAAGATCGCGATCGAGTGGCGCCCGACCGATACCCTGCTGTTGCGCGGCACGGTCTCGCAGGTGTTCCGCGCGCCCAACCTCAATGAGTTGTACGACGGCCGCACGCTGGTCCAGCCGGTGCTGAACGATCCTTGCGTCGGGCGCACCGCCGAAGAGCTGGCGGCGCACCAGGCCGCCTGCCAGTTCGTTCCGGTGAACTGGGCGGGCAACTCGCCGGCGCAGGTCAACACGTTCTATTCGGGCGCGGCCACCGTGGGCGCGAGCCTGAAGCCGGAAAAGGGCAAGTCGATCGACTTCGGCCTGGTCTACGATCCGGACTGGGCACCGGGCCTGTCGACCAGCGTCGACTTCTGGCACATCTACCTGTCCGACACGCTGACGGCGATCCAGGCCGACACCGTGGTCAGCGCCTGCTACAACAACAACGCCAGCCCGTACTGCTCGTTCATCACGCGCCAGGACAATACCAGCCGCCAGCCGGGCCAGGTGTTCCTGATCAATACGCCGGTGGTCAACCTCGGTACGCTCAGCACCTCGGGCATCGACTACACGCTGCGCTACAAGATCCCGCACTTCGATGTCGGCAGCATGGATCCGGGCAACTTCCGGGCGGGCCTCAACACCAGTTACACCGCCACCTACAACGTCAATGCGACGCCGGGCGAAGCGGGTGCGGAGTCGGTCAATTACGCCGGCACCTACACCCCGCAGTTCGGCAACATCTCGCGCTGGCGCGGCACCGTCACGTTGAACTGGGACAAGGGCAACTGGAACGCGCAGTGGCAGTCGCGCTACATCAACCACCTGACTGCGCTCAATGCCGACTACGCCATCGCCGGCGTCGACATCCCGGTCGCCTCGGTGCTCTACCACTCGATCCAGCTTGGCTACAACGTGCCGGCGATCCACACCAAGTTCGACATCGGCGTGGACAACATCACCGACAAGCAGCCGCCGCGGCTTTACCAGAACGGTTCGAACTACAACGTCGACACCGCCACCTACGATGTACTCGGGCGCTATTACTGGGTCCGTGCGACGGTGAAGTTCTGACGAGAGCCCGCCGGAGCTGACCGGACGCAAGGAGGGGCCGCGGAGCAGTCCGCGGCCCCTCTTGCATAATGGGATTCGGCCGACCGCGCCCGAGGATGCATGCCCCACCCCGCCACCGAGCTCGCCAACGCCATGGCCGGCGCCTTCAACGCCGGCGACATGGAGCGCGTCATCGCGCTCGCCGGCCAGGCGGGCGACAGGACGGACGAAGGCATCCAGTTGCTGCTCGGACTGGCGCAACAGGCGACCGGCCGCTACGGCCAGGCCGCGGCGACCTTCCATCACCTTGCGCAGCATCGACCGGACGCCTCCGCCTACTGGAACAACCTGGGCGTCGCCTGCCGGCTGAGCGGTGACCTGCCCGCCGCCGAGCAGGCTCTCGCCAGGGCGATTTCGCTGGCGCCGGACGACGCCGACGTGCTCTACAACCTGGGCCTGCTCTACATCCAGCAGCGACGCTGGCCGTTGGCGCGGGAGACCCTGCTCGACGCGGTCGACCGCGCACCGGACGTCATCGAGGCGCGCCTGCAGGCCGCCTATGCCTGCTACGTCTGCGGTGACAACACCTGCCAGGAGGCGATGCTCGACGGCGCCAGCGACTGGCCCGGGCAACCGGGCGAACAGGCGCTGATCCTGTCCACCATGCTGTCGGCGCAGGGTGATCTGGAAACGGCACTGCGTACGCTGGCGCGGGCCCAGTTGCCCGGCGAAGCGGTGGCGGGCTCCTTGCGGTTGCGCATCACGGCGCAGCGGGTCCTGTTGCACGAACGCAACAATCAGCTCGACCAGGCCCGGCATGAACTGGAGCGGCTCCCGCTCGACGCTCTCGACGCGTTGCCACCGGATGCCCGCCAGGCGCGCGCGGATGTCTGGCGCGCACACGCCGCGCTGGCCATGCGCACCGGCGCCTATGGCGAGGCGGCGGCGTTGTACCAACGCGCACTCGCGCACGCCGACGACGACGATACCCGCGCCAGCGCCGCATTCGCGCTGGCCTCGGCGTGCGACCGGCTGGGTCGGCACGCGGAAGCCTGGCAAGCCCTGGAAACCGCGCATGCCAGGCAGGTGGAGATCGCACGCAACGTCCTTCCCGACCTGCTGGCACCCGGCAGCCGGCCACTGCAGATGGCCGAGGTCGACCACGCCGCTTATGCACGATGGCAGCCGCTGAGCGCGCCGGACAGTCGGCAGAGTCCGGTCTTCGTGGTCGGCTTTCCGCGTTCGGGCACCACGTTGCTGGAGCAGATGCTCGACGCCCACCCGGACTTCCGCTCGATGGACGAGCGCGCCTTCATCCACGAGCTGACCGAGCGCATGGAACAGGTCGGTCAGCGCTATCCCTCCGACCTGGCGAACCTCACCGGCGCGGAAGCCGACCAGTTGCGCGCTGCCTACTTCCGCATGGTCGACCGCGTGCTGCCCGACCGCGAGCCGCATCGGCTGGTCGACAAGAATCCGCTCAACATGCTGTGCCTGCCAATGATCATGCGGCTGTTCCCCAAGGCGCGGATCGTCCTGTGCCTGCGCCATCCCTGCGACGTGTTGCTCAGCTGCAGCATGCAGCCGTTCCGCTCACCGGCGTTCATGGTGCTGTGCTCGTCGCTGGAGCGCCTGGCACGGGGTTACGTGCAGGCCTTCGAGCAGTGGTACCGGCAGGTAGAGGTGTTCGCGCCACGGGTGCTCGAGTGGCGCTACGAATCGGTCGTCGACGATCTTGATACGCACCTCGCGCGGCTGGGCGCGTTCCTCGAGGTCGATGATGTCTCGCCGATGACCCGCTTCGCCGAGCATGCGCGGAGCAAGCGCTTCATCAGCACGCCCAGCTATGCGCAGGTCACCCATGGCATCCACCCGCGGGCGGTCAACCGCTGGCACGGCTATCGCGAGCAGTTCGCGCCGGTGCTGCCCTTGCTGCGGCCACTGATCGATCGGTTCGGCTACGCACTCTGAGACGTCGGCGCCGGCGTGACTTCTGGCCTACTCGCGCCAGCGGCGCACGCGGCATGCTGGTCGATCGAACCCCAAGGAGTCCCCCATGCACCCACGCCTGTCCCTGCTGGCGCTTGGTGTCGCGCTCGGCCTGGCCGCCAGCGCGCACGCCGCCGAACCGGCCGCCGTCGAGCAGCCCAAACTCACTGCGCAGACGCTCGCTTCCGGCGGCACCATGCCGGCCGAGCAGGCGCGCCTTCATTTCGATCATGCGGATCTGCATTTCACGATCGATCCGGCCAGGCGCCATCTCGATGGCGAAGCCACGCTGCGCTTCACCGCGCGCGAGCCGACCGACGTGCTGCTGCTGGACCTGGACAAGAACCTGCCGATCCGCAGCATCGCCGTCGACGGCAAAACGTTGGCCCGCAGTGCATGGAGCAATCCTGACGGCCGCCTGCGCATTCACTTGCCCAAGCCGTTAGCCAAGGGCGGCAGTGTGAGTACCACCATTGCATACGGTGGCCAGCCGCACGTCGCCAAGCGCGCGCCCTGGGATGGCGGCTTCGTGTGGAGCCATACCGATGACGGCCAGCCGTGGATCGCCAGCGCCGTCGAGGGCGAGGGCTGCGACCTGTTCTGGCCGTGTATCGACCAGCCCACCGGCGAGCCGGACCTGGTCGACACCTGGGTGACCGTGCCCGAGGCGCTGGCTGCGCCGGGCAACGGCGTGCTGGTCGGCATCAAGGACAACGGCGCCACGCGAACCTGGCACTGGCGCATCAAGCAGCCGGACACCTACGCGATCACCCTCAACGTGGGACCGTTCGAGGAGCTCAAGGGCAACTACAAGAGCCGCTACGGGAACACGATCCCGATGGAGCTGTGGTACCTGCGCGGCCACGAGGCGGGCGCCAAGGCGCTGTTCGGCGAGTTCCCGCGCATGCTCGACTTCTTCGAGCAGGAGATCGGTCCCTACCCGTTCGGCGACGAGAAGATGGGCGTGGTCGAGACGCCGCACCTGGGGATGGAGCACCAGACCATCAACGCCTACGGCAACGGCTACCCGAAGAGCGAATACGGTTTCGACTGGCTGCTGCAGCACGAGTTCGCGCACGAGTGGTTCGGCAACCAGGTGACCAACCGCAACTGGGACGACATGTGGCTGCACGAGGGCTTCGGCACCTACATGCAGCCGCTGTACGGGCAGTACCTCCATGGCGACATGCCGTACTTCGCGATGCTGCACGACGAGCGGATGAAGCTGACGAACGCCGTGCCGATCGTGTCGGGGCAGCCCAAGACCGAGGAAGGCGTGTCCGACGGCAAACTCGGGCCGGGCCTGGACATCTACTACAAGGGCTCGCTGATGCTGCACACGCTGCGCGGGCTGATCGGCGACGACGCGTTCTTCGAGAGCGTGCGACGGCTGGTTTACGGGCGGCCGGATCCCAGGCCCGGCAATTTCAAGCCGCGTTACGCCACCACGCAGGAGTACATGGACATCGTCGACCAGGTGACCGGCAAGGACCTGAAGTGGTTCTTCGACGTGTACCTGTACGACGCGAAGCTGCCGAGGCTGGAGTCGAGCCGGCATGGCGACACCTTGCAGTTCCGTTGGGTGACCGGGCATGGCGAGCCTTTCCCGATGCCGCTTGAAGTGCAGCTGGGCGACACCGTGCATACGCTGGCAATGGCCGACGGGACCGGCGAGCTGCAGGTACCGGAAGGAAGCCTGATGATCGTGGACCCGCGCTCGAAGGTGCTGCGCGAGATGCCCCACGCGGAGGCGTTCCAGGCGTGGGAGAAGGCGCAGAAGACGGAAAAGAAGGCCAAGGAGAAGGGCGGCAAGAAGGACTGAGGGTGTTGAGTCGGGCGGGACGCCCCGAATCCTCTTCGCCCCTTTCACGCGTATCGACCGGCTTCACGGCGAGCCTCGCCCCTCACCCTGCCCATCACCGCAGGGGAGAGGGTTCAAAGGCATGGCCGCGGGCAGCGGAGAGTGTTCAAAGGCATGGCCGCGGGTGTTTACCCGATTGCGCGCGGCCAGCTCCCTCTCCCCTGCGGGGAGAGGGTTGGGGTGAGGGGGCGCACTGGTCTCGGCCCTGCTGACGGAGCCATCGGTAAAGAGCGCTGCCGCATCGACCGGCTTTCCCGCGAGCCCCGCCCCTCACCCTGCCCTCTCCCCGCAGGGGAGAGGGTTCTAAGGCATGGCAGAACCAACCAAAAAAAGCCCGGCTAGGCCGGGCTTTTTCGCTTAACGAGGCTGGGTCGCCGGCTTTTCCGGTGGCGTCACCGCCGCGGTGGAGAACTTGCCGCCGTAGGGCAGCACCTCCGCCGCCAGCTTGGGGTTGGCCTTGATCATGCCGATCGCGTCGAACAGGATGTGCGCCGTTTCCTGCAGCTCGGGATCCTTGGCGTTCTTGGCCTGTTTTTCCTGCTTGAGCTCGGCCTTGAGGCTGCGCTCGTTGGCATTGAGGCCATCGTCCAGCGGCGATTCCTCGCCGGCGAGGCTGCCGTCGGTGCCATCGATCGCCTTGTGGCGGGCACGGAAGTCGGCCTGGATCGCGTCCTGGCGCTTGCGCTCGGCCTGGCGCTCGGCGAGGTTGAGCGACACCGTGGTCTGGTCGCGCATCTTCTTGTACTGAGCAAGCTCGTCGAGCATCAGCTGCCAGGCGGGCGACTTGGCCACGCGTCCATCGTGCCGCGTCTTCAACTGCGGCAGGTAGGCGGTGAGGTCGGCAACCTGGCTGTACGGCGCGGGCTGGATCTGCGTCCATGGCAGCGCGTTGTCGTAGGTCGACTCGCCGAAGTCCTTCTCATCGCCGTTCTTCGGGAACTGGATGTCCGGCGTGACGCCCTTCAGCTGGGTCGAGCCGCCGTTGATGCGGAAGAACTCCGCAATGGTCATCTTCAGCTCGCCGTACTGCGGCTTCTCGCTGTCGCCCTGGGCAAAGCGGTCAAGGTCCACCAGGTTCTGCACGGTGCCCTTGCCGAAGGTCGGCTCGCCGATGATCAGGCCTCGGCCGTAATCCTGGATGGCGGCCGAGAAGATTTCGGAAGCCGAGGCCGAACCACGGTTGACCAGCACCGCCATCGGGCCGCTCCAGGTCAGGCCCGCCTCGTCGTCGCCCTGCACTTCGACCTGGCCGCGTGCGTCGCGCACCTGCACCACCGGTCCCTGATCGATGAACAGGCCGGTCAGTTCGTTGGCCTCGGCCAGCGAGCCGCCGCCGTTGTTGCGCAGATCGACCACCACACCCTGCACGCCGGCGGTCTTGAGCTCGCCGAGCAGCTTGGCGACGTCGCGGGTGGCGCTCTTGTAGTCCTTGTCGCCCTCGCGGCGCGCGCCGAAGTCGGAATAGAACGTGGGCAGGTCGATCACGCCGATCTTGCGGGTGACGTCACCGTCCTTGACCTCGATGATCTTCTTCTTGGCCGCCTGCTCCTCGATGCTCACCTTCTTGCGCACCAGGGTGATCAGTTCGTGCTTGCCGTCCAGGCCGACGTCGGCAGGCAGGATTTCCAGCCGCACGGTGGTGTCCTTCTTGCCGCGGATCTTGTCGACCACGTCGTCCAGGCGCCAGCCGATCACGTCGACCATCGGACCGTCGGTGCCCTGGCCGAGCGCGACAATGCGGTCGCCCACGTGGATCTTGCCGGACTTGTCGGCCGGGCCACCGGGCACGACCTCGCGGATCTGGGTGTACTCGTCACGCGCCTGCAGCACCGCGCCGATGCCTTCGAGCGAGAGCTTCATGGCGATGTCGAAATTTTCCGCCGCGCGCGGACCGAGGTAATCGGTGTGCGGGTCGGTGGTTTCGGCGTAGGCGTTCATGAAGGTCTGGAACGCGTCCTCGCCGTCGAGCTGCTTCACGCGGTCAATGTAGCCGGCGTAGCGCTTGTCCAGCGTCTTGCGGATGTCCTCGTCGCTCTTGCCCGCGAGCTTCAGGCGCAGCCAGTCGTTCTTGGTGCGCTTGCGCCACAGGTCGTCCAGCGCGGTCTCGTCGGCCGGCCAGGCGGCGTGTTCGCGATCGTAGGTGTAATTCTCCTCGCGGGTCAGGTCGAAGCCCTGCTTGAGCAGGCCGCGCGCGAAGTTCATGCGGTCGATCGCGCGGCGCACGTACAGGTTGAACACGCTGAACGGACCGGACAGGTCCTTGTTCCAGATGGCGTCGTCGAACTTGGTCTTCAGCGGTTCGAAACGCGCCATGTCCGCTTGGGTGAAGAACACCTTCTCGCCGTCGAGCATGTCGAAGTAGGCCTTGTAGATCTTGGCCGACATGACGTCGTCGAGCGGCTTGGCGTCGTAGTGGAAGCGTGTCAGGAAGCGCGCGGAAAGCTGCGCGGCATCGGCCTGGGTGTCCGTAGACTTCAGCGGCAGCGTGGAAGCCTTGTGGCCCTCCTCGCCCTGCACGGCGGGCGCCTGCGCCTGGGCATGGGCGGCTGGCAGGACGAGGGCGAGCAGCAGGGCGAGCGAGGGGCGCAGGGTCATGGGGATCTCAGGCGAGTTCGGTGACGCCGGCTGCATGGGCCTGCAGGTCGGCATGGTAGGAGGAACGCACCAGCGGACCGGAGGCGACGTGATGGAAGCCCATCGCCTCGCCCGCCTCGCGCAGCGCGTCGAATTCGTCGGGAGTCCAGTAGCGCACGACCGGGTGATGGTGCGGCGTGGGCTGCAGGTACTGGCCGATGGTGATCATGTCCACGTCATGGGCGCGTAGATCGCGCAGGGTCTCGATGACCTGCTCGAAGGTCTCGCCCAGGCCCAGCATGATGCCGGACTTGGTCGGCACGGCCGGATGCTGCGCCTTGAAGCGCTTGAGGAGATCCAGCGACCACTGGTAATCGGCGCCCGGGCGCACCTCGCGGTACAGGTGCGGGACGGTTTCGAGGTTGTGGTTGAAGACGTCCGGCGGGAAGGCCTGGAGCACCTCCAGCGCGCGCTCCATGCGGCCCTTGCCGCGGAAGTCGGGCGTCAGGATCTCGATCTTGATGTTGGGGCTGGCATGGCGCACGGCGCGGATGCAGCTGGCGAAGTGCTCGGCGCCGCCGTCGCGCAGGTCGTCGCGGTCGACCGAGGTGATCACCACGTACTTCAGGCGCATGTCCGCGATGGTCTGCGCCAGCCGCGCCGGCTCCAGCGGATCGGGCGGCTGCGGGCGGCCGTGGGCGACGTCGCAGAACGAGCAGCGGCGGGTGCACACCTCGCCGAGAATCATGAACGTGGCGGTGCCCTTGGAGAAGCACTCGTGGATGTTCGGGCAGGAGGCTTCCTCGCACACCGTAACCAGCGCGTTCTCGCGCAGGCGCGCCTTCAGTTCCTGCACGGCGTTGCCCTGCGGTAGCCGCACGCGGATCCAGGAGGGCTTGCGCAAGGTCGGCACGCTGCTGTCGAACGCGGCGCGGTTGCGCGCGATCTTGTCGTTGCCTACCTGCTTTTCGGGCGCGTCGACCACGCTGATCGGGATGACCCTGGAGGAAATTTCGCTCATCTGCGACTGCCTAGACCGCGGCGCGCGCGGGGAGTTCGGGGAGGACGGGGGCGGCCGGCACCGCGTGGAAGCCGAACTGGCGGCAGAACTGTTCCACCAGCACGTCCTCGACTTGCGCCAACTGCGACGGGCCGCCCAAGTCTAGCACTTGCGTGACCGCCAAACCCTTGTAGCCACAAGGGTTGATGCGGCCGAACGGCTCCAGGTCCATGGCCACGTTGAAGGCCAGTCCGTGGAAGCTGCAGCCCCGGCGCACGCGCAGGCCCAGGGCAGCCACCTTGGCGCCGGCCACGTAGACGCCGGGGGCCCCTTCCATCCGGGCGGCCTCGATCGACCAGTGCGCGAGCGTATCGATCAGCGACTGCTCGATGCGGTTTACCAGCTCGCGCACGCCCACGCCGGTGCGGCGCAGGTCGATCAGCGGGTAGCCGACGATCTGGCCGGGGCCGTGGTAGGTCACCTGGCCGCCGCGGTCGACCGGGATCAGCGGGATGTCGCCCGGTGCCAGCACGTGTTCCATCTTGCCGGCCTGGCCGAGGGTGAACACCGGGTCGTGCTCCAGCAGCCAGAGTTCGTCGGGCGTGTCCGGGCCGCGCGCGTCGGTGAAGGCGCTCATCGCCTTCCAGGTGCGCTCGTAGGGCTGGCGGCCGAGGCGGCGGATGAGAAGCGGTCGGGAGTCGGGGGGCATGCAGGCGCTACCGGGGAAATGGGAAGCAGATGAGGCGCGCGGGGCGAAATGCAAGCGGCGGCGAGTTGAAGCCCTCTCCCCTCCGGGGAGAGGGTTTGGGTGAGGGGCGGGGCTCGCGGGGAAGCCGGTTGCTGAAGTTCAAGGCAAGCGCGGCCCCTCACCCCAGCCCTCTCCCCGGAGGGGAGAGGGAGCAAAAGCCTAAAGCGTATAGCGGATCGCCGGATCGGCGCGCAGCGCGGCGTGCGCGCCGTCGTACTGCTCGCGGTTGTCGCAGCGGAAGCTGACCGTCACCGAGACGAACTTGCCCTCGCGCGAGGGGCGCTGGCTGACCGTCTCGTGCAGCACATGCAGGCCTTGCGCCTCGAGGATCTGTGGCACGCGCCTGGGCAGGTCCGCGCTGGCGTCACCCAGCGCGGTGATCTCGAATTCACCGGGGAACTGGAAACCCTTGCCTTCCTTCTTCGCCTGGCTGAAGTCGATTTCTTGCATCACTTTGTGTCCGCGGCAGGGGCCGTGGCCGCAGCGTCGTCCTTCTTGTCGCCGTGGAACCACAGCAGGATGGAATCCCACAGGCGCTTGAAAAAGCCGCCCTGGGGGGCGTCATTGAGCGCGACCAGCGGCGCCGACTGCAGCGGCTTGCCATCCAGCGTGACGCGCAGGGTGCCCACCTGCTGGCCCTTCTTGAACGGGGCGATCAGCGTGGCGGGGATGTCCATGGTGGCCTTGAGCCGGTCGTACTGCCCGCGCTTGACCGTCACGTCCAGCGGCTGGGTGATGCCAATCGGCAGCGTGTCGGTCTCGCCCTTCCACAGCTTCGGCGTGGCGAGCGGCTTGTTGGCGTCGTAGAGCTTGTGCGACTCGTAGAAGCGGAAGCCGTAGTTGAGCAGCGCCATGGCCGAATCGGCGCGGGCCTTCTCGGAGCTGGCGCCCATCACGATGGCGATCATGCGCGAGTCGCCCTGCTTGGCCGAGGCGGCCAGGCAGTAGCCGGCGGCGGCGGTGTGGCCGGTCTTGATGCCGTCCACGCTCGGGTCGCGCCACAGCAGGGTGTTGCGGTTGCCCTGCTTGATGCCGTTCCACTCGAACTGCTTGGCCGCGGAGATCGCGTAGTCCTCGGGAAAGTCGTGGATCAACGCGCGCGAAAGGATCGCGATGTCGCGCGCGGTGGTGTAGTGGTTCTCGATCGGGTAGCCGGACGCGTTCTCGAAGTGCGAACCGGTCATGCCCAGCTGCTTGGCATAGGCATTCATGAGGTTGGCGAAGGCCTCCTCGGAACCGGCGGTGTGCTCGGCCAGCGCGATCGCCGCGTCGTTGCCCGACTGGATGATCATGCCGTACAGCAGGTCTTTCAGCGGGACCTGGCTGTTGAGCTTGAGGAAGCTGGTCGAGCCGTCGGTGCCCGCACCGCCACCGCGCCAGGCGTGCTCGCTGATGGTGACCGGATCGGTCATCTTGATCTTGCCGTTGGCAAGCTCGGCCGACACGACGTAGTCGGTCATGATCTTGGTGATCGAGGCCGGCTCGACGCGTTCGTCAGGGTTCTTGCTGGCGAGGATCTGTCCGGTGGCGTAATCCATCAGCACCCAGGCCTTGCCGTCGACGTCCGGCGGCGGCGGCACCGGCGCCTCCGGCACGGTCGGGCGCGGCACCGGCGAGGGTTTCGGCGGCGTCTGCTGCGCAAACGCGGCGCCGACGACCAGCGCGGCGGCGGCGAAGGTGGCTAGGGTACGGCGGAAAAAGCTCATCGTCGGTTTCGATCCCATTTCAATTAGTGTGGCTGTGGCCGGCGCCCCGCGCGCCGGCGCGAATGTGCATCGCTCAGTCTACCGCGACCTGCGGACGGGGGAGGCCGAGCTCTTCGATCTCCCCGGTTATCCGGTCGGCCTGGTCGACGTCGTCCAGCGGGCCGACGCGTACGCGGCGTACGTTGCGCCCGTTGACCTCCACGTCGCTCACCTGCACCGGTGCCAGCCTGGCCGAGCGCAGCCGGCTGGCCACGCGATCGGCGTTGGCGAGGTCCGAGAAGGCACCCACCTGCAGCCAGATCGCCGGATGGGCGCTACCCGATGGGACCGCCGGCTGGCCGGTCAGTTCCGCAGGCGGTGCATCCTTCTCAGGATGCGTGGGGTCGATCGCGTGCACCTCGACCAGGCCGGTGCCCTTGGGCCAGATGCCGATTTTTACGGCGGCGGCGTAGGACAGGTCGATCAGCCGGTTCTCGTGGAACGGCCCACGATCGTTGATGCGCACGATCACGCTCTTGCCGTTCTGAAGGTTGGTCACGCGGGCGTAGCTCGGCAGCGGCAGCGTCTTGTGCGCCGCGCTGAAGGCGTACATGTCGTAGTTCTCCAGGCTCGATGTCTTGTAGCCGTGGAACTTGGCACCGTAGAACGAAGCAATGCCGCGTTCGTCGTAGCCGCGCGCGCTGGAAAGCACGCGGTAGGTCTTGCCGAGCACGGTATAGGGCGATTTGTTGCCATACAGCGAGCGCGGCTCGGCCTTCGGCACCGGTTCGGGAATCTGGCTGACGTCGATCGGCGGCGGGACGCTGTCGCTGCTCTGGTTATAGCGGCTGGACTGCGGGCGGCTGATGTCGTCGCGGAAACCGCCGCGGCTGCCCTCCGCCCGCGGCCCCACCGCCTTGCCGCCGCGCGAGGGGCGTGGATGCGAACCACCACACCCGGCCAGCGCCAGCGCCAGTATCACCAGGACGCCCGCGCGCCAGCTCATCGCACGGCGTCCGCCGAGCGCACGCCGGCGGCAATGCCCTGGGCGAGCTGGTGCACGGCCAGGGCGTACAGCGGGCTCTTGTTGTAGCGGGTGATGACGTAGAAGTTCTGGAAGGTGAACCAGTACTCGGGGCCGTTGCCGCCCTCGAGCGCCTGCAGGCTGGTCATCCGGCCCGGATCGAACGCTTCGAGCGGCGCGTAGCCCCAGGCCTCCAGCTGCTCCAGTGGCCAGCGCGGCTGCGCGTCGGGCACCTCCAGCGGACGCGGCGCATTATCCGGCTGCGCCCGGGCGGCCACCGGGCCGCCGCGCTCCCAGCCGTGACCGACGAAATAGTTGGCGACACTGGCCAGGATGTCCGGTAGCGAACCGAGCATGTCAATGCGGCCGTCGTGGTCGCCGTCCACGCCGAAGTCGCGGATGCTGGAGGGCATGAACTGGCCCCAGCCCTGTGCACCGGCGTAGGAGCCGGTGAGCATGTCCACCGGGCCGGCCAGGTGGTCGGCCGGCAGTTCCAGCAGCACCTTCAGCTGCTCGCGGAAGAACTTCGCGCGCGGCGGGTAGTAGAGGCCCAGCGTGACCAGCGCATCGAGCACCTTGTACTTGCCGGTGTTGCGGCCGTAGAAAGTTTCCACGCCGAGAATGGCGACCAGGTACTCGGGCGCCACGCCATACTGGTCGGCGATGCGCTCGATCAGCTCGCGGTGCTCGCGGTAGAACGCCACGCCCTCGTCGATCCGCTTGGGCGTGATGAAGATCGGCCGGTAATCCTTCCACGGCTTGGCTTCGGCCGGGCGGTTCATCGCGTCGATGATCGACTGCTGCATCTGCGCGCCACTGAGCAGCGCATTGAGTTTCGCCGGGTCCTTGCCGGTGTCGCGCGCTATCTCGCGCACCAGTTCGGGCTGGCCGGGATGGACCGTTTTTTCGGCGTGGACCGGCACGACGGCCAGCAGGAGGGCGGCGAGCACGCCGGGCAGGCGGCACGAGCGAAGAAAAGGCATGGGAAACACCGCGCGGATCGACATCGCACCCAAGCCTAACACGCGTGCACGCACGATCCGGGGCGGAATCGGGGCGACGGACTGACGCCGCTCAGTCATGCATCTTGCGGTTGGCGTGGATCGACATCAGCACGCCGAAACCGCTCAGCAGGCTGACCGCCGAGGTGCCGCCGTAGCTGACGAACGGCAGCGGCACGCCGACCACCGGCAGCATGCCGGCGATCATGCCGCCGTTGACGAAGACGTAGACGAAGAAGCTCATCGCGATCGCGCCGGCGAGCAGGCGTGAATAGGTGTCGCGCGCCTCCATCGCGATCCACAGGCAGCGGCCGATGATGAAGGCGTACAGCGCCAGCAGGCAGACCACGCCGACCAGGCCGAATTCCTCGGAGAACACGGCGAAGATGAAATCGGTGGTGTGCTCGGGCAGGAAGTCCAGCCGCGACTGCGTGCCGTGCAGCCAGCCCTTGCCGAAGATGCCGCCGGAACCCACCGCGATCTGCGACTGGATGATGTGCCAGCCGTTGCCCAGCGGATCGGCCTCGGGGTTGAGCAGGGTCAGCACGCGGTCGCGCTGGTACTGGTGCATGAAGTGCCAGCCCACCGGCACCATCGACGCGGCGATCCCGACCAGCAGGCCGATGCGCCACCAGGCAACGCCGGAGAGGAACAGCGCGAACGCGCCGGCGCCGGCGACCAGCAGCGCGGTACCCAGGTCCGGCTGCTTGGCGATCAGGCCGGCGGGGACGGCGATCAGCAGACCGACCACCGCCATGTCCTTCCAACTCGGCGGCAACTGGCGCGGATGCAGGTACCAGGCGGCCATCATCGGCATGGTGAGCTTGAGCAGCTCCGACGGCTGGAAGCGCATGAAGCCCAGGTCCAGCCAGCGGTCGGCACCGCGGCCCTCGCCCAGGATCGCCACCACCACCAGCAGCGCGGTGCTGCCGGCGTAAAGCCAGGGCGTCCAGCTCCGCAACACGGTGGGCGGAATGCGCGAGATCAGCAGCAACAGCGCCGCGCCGAGCACGAAGCGCGCCGCCTGCCCACCGACCAGACCGAGGTCGCCGCCACCGGCGCTGTACAGGGTGACCAGGCCGACCGTGGCCAGCATGAGCAAACCGGTGGCGAGCGGTAGATCGATCCGCGGCCGGGTCAGGATGCGGCGTATGAAGCGGCGCATGCGCGCGTAGAGCATGCCGATCATCGCGCGGCTCCCCCATCGGCCGGCACCGGCGCGTCCCCGGGCGCGGCCGGCGGCGTAGTCGCCGGCGCTGGCGGTCTGGCCGAGGCCCCTTCCGGCGTGGTGAGCCACGTCTCCATCACCGTGCGCACGATCGGCCCCGCCGCCTCGGCACCCCAGGCACCCGCCTCGAGCATGGCGACCACCGAGATCTTCGGATCGTCAGCGGGCGCGAAGGCCTCGAACCAGGCACGGTGACGGGCAGCCAGATAGGCGGTGTTCTTGTTGGTGTCGTAGGCCGAGCTGGTGCGCGAGAAGCGCTCGGCCGTACCGCTCTTGCCGGCCACCACCAGCGGAAAACCGATGAACTGCCTGGCGCCGGTGCCGCTGGCCACCACCGCTTCCATGCCCTGCTTGATCACGTCCAGGTGCGCCGGGTCGCTGACCAGCGAAGGCCCGGTCGGCGGATTGGATACGGCAAGCTTGGGTGCATCGACGCCATCCTGGGTGGCCATGACCAGCTTCGGCGCCCGCGGAATGCCCTTGCCGGCAAGGATCGACACCGCATGTGCCAACTGCAGCGGCGTCACCGCCCAGTAGCCCTGGCCGATACCGGCGATGACGGTTTCGCCTGGGTACCAGGGCTGGCGCGAGTGCTCCATTTTCCACTCGCGTGAAGGCAGGATGCCGTTCTCCTCGCCATCGAGGTCGATGCCGGTCTTCCTGCCGAAACCGAAGCGGCCCATCCAGTCGCTCAGCCGGTCTATCCCCAGGTCCAGCGCCAGCTTGTAGAAGTAGGTGTTGGTGGACTTCTCGATCGCCTCGACCATGTCGACCACGCCATCGCCGCCGCGCTTGTCGTCGCGGTAGCAGCGTGACGCCCCGGGCAGGCAGAACTCGCCGGTCGACAGCACCGTGTCCTGCGGCTTGCGGATGCCGTAGGCCAGGCCGCCCAGCGCGAGGAACGGCTTGACCGTGGAACCGGGCGGATACACCCCGCGCAGCGCGCGGTTGTAGAGCGGTTTGTCCGGCGCGGTGGTCAGCGCCTTGTAATCGGCACTGCTGATGCCGTTGACGAACAGGTTCGGATCGAAGCTCGGCACGCTGACCATCGCCAGCACCTGGCCGTTGCGCGGGTCGATCGCCACCGCCGAGCCGGCGCGCCCGTCGAACGCGGCCATCGTGGCCTTCTGGATGCGCACGTCGATGGACAGGTAGAGGTTCTTGCCCGGGACCGGCGCATGGGTCTCGAGCACGCGCTGGGTACGCCCGTCCGCATTGACCTCGACCAGCTCGTAGCCGGGCGTGCCGTGCAGCATGTCCTCGTAGGAGCGCTCGATGCCGCTGCGGCCGACATGGCTGGTGCCCTGGTAGCGGTCCGGGTCCAGCCGCTTGAGGTCGTCCGCGTCGATGCGGCCGACGTAGCCGATTACGTGCGCGAACAACTCGCCGTAGGGGTAGTGACGGGTGAGATAAGGCACCACGTCCACGCCGGGAAAACGCCAGCGGTTGATCGCGAAGCGCGCGATGTCGTCCTCGGAGAGGTGCATTTTCAGCGGCACGCTCTCGAAGCGCCGGCTCTGCTTCAGGCGCTTGCGGAAGTCGGCGACGTCGTCGGGGTCCAGCGGCACCACGGCGCCGATCTGCGCGAGCATCGCGCTCATGTCGGGGACCTGCTCGGGCACCACTTCGAGCCGGAAGGCCGGCACGTTGTCGGCCAGCAGCACGCCGTTACGGTCATAGATCAGGCCGCGCGCCGGCGGGATCACCTTCGGCTTGACGCGGTTGTTCTCCGACCGGGTCACGAACTCGTCGTGGCGCATCACCTGCAGGTAGAAGAAGCGTCCGGACAACGCAATCAGGCCCAGCACGATCAGGGCGAAGCCGACCAGCGAGCGTCGCTGGAACAGCGCCGCCTCGCCGCGCGGGTCCTTGAGGGCACGCCGCTTCTTCATCTCATTGCAGGCGCAGGCGCATGCGCAGGTCGTCCAGCAGCAGGAACACGAACGGCCACAAGGCGGCGCCGACGAACGGCGAGATCCACCAGCTGGCCGGCGGCAGCGCGTCGCCGGCGAACACGCGCACGATCGTCAGCAGGATGCGATCGTTGACCAGCAACGCCAGCACTGCCAGTGTCTGCTGCCACATCGGGAAGAAGCGCAGCCGCGAGCGGAAGCGCAGCGCGATGAACACCAGCGCAGTCAGGCGCAATGCCTGCTCGCCCAGCAGCACGCCGTCGAGCAGGTCGGCGGCCAGGCCCATGGTGAAGGCCAGTCCCAGTGTCACCCGGTCGCCCGATTCCAGCGACCAGTACAAAAGCACCAGCGCCGGCCAGTAGGGTTTGAACGGCTCGAGGACATCCGGTAGCGGCACCAGCATCGACAGCAACGCGATCACCAGCGTGCCGACGAACCACCACAGAGCCAGGCGCTGGCGGTTCATGGCTGTCCCTTCGTCGGCGGGGCGGTCTTGGTGGCCTGGCCCGCTCCCGCGGGGGCCAGATCGGCCGGTGGCCCCATCGGCGGCACCGGCTCGGGCGGACCGACCGGCTCGGCCTGGTCGTGCAGCAGCAATACGTCCTCGCTGCGGCTGATGTCCGCGCTGGGTTGCGCCTGCGCTTCCAGGAACATGCCGGTGGCCGCGGGCGCCACGCGGGTGACCTCGCCGACTGGGAAGCCGGGTGGAAAGCGACCACCCAGGCCCGAGGTCAGCAGGCGGTCGCCTTCACGCACGTCGGCCGCCATCGGGATGGTCGGCAGCACCAGCCGGTCGCCCTCGCGGGAACCGTAGGCAATGGTGCGAAGGCCGGTGCGCTCGACGGTCACCGGCAGGGCGTTGTTCGGGTCGGTGATCAGCATCACGACCGAGGTCGTCGGCAGCGTCTGGATGACCTGGCCCATCACGCCGCGCGCATCGATCACCGGTTGCCCGGGCTTGACGCCGTCGCGGGCGCCGACATTGAGCAACAGGCGATGGCGGTAGGCGCCCAGGTCGACGCCGACCACGCGGGCAAGCTGCACGTTGAGCTCCAGGCTGCGCTGGGTATCGAGCAGTTCCTTCAGGTGTGCGTTCTGCTGTGCCACGGCGGCCATGCGATTGAGCTTGGCGTTGGCCAGCAACAGGTCTTCGCGCAGGCGCTGGTTCTGATCGGTCAGCCGCTGGCGGTCGGCGAAGGCCACCGAGAGCGTGCGCATGCCTTCGACCGGCAGGCCGGCGAGCCGGTACAGCGGCTCCACCGCCACGGCAGCGCCGTAGCGGATGCGCCACATCCAGCCGTTGCGATGGTCGAGCACCATCAGCACCATCGCCAGCGCGAGGTAGCCGATCAGCCGCAGGGTGCCGGTCGAGCCGGCGAACAGGGGCGAGGATTCCTGGCCCATCAAGAGAATCCGAAAAGGAAGGGGCGACGCAGACGGTCGCCATCAAGCGTGGCAGAACGCACCGGCATGGCACAACGGATGGGCCGCCCTCCATCGCACAGGAGGCCCGGGACGGGTGGCCGGATCGGCCTCAGTCCCATGTCAGCAACACGGCTCGCATCCCCCTGCGCGAGCACGGCCGCCGCAGCGCGGCAGCCATGCCTGGCCTCACTCCGGCGCGAAGAAATCGCTGCCGTGCTGGTCGATCAGCTCCAGCGCCTTGCCGCCGCCGCGGGCCACGCAGGTGAGCGGATCGTCGGCGACCTGGACGTGCAGGCCGGTCTCCTCGGAGATCAACCGGTCCAGATCGCGCAGCAGGGCGCCGCCACCGGTCAGCACGATGCCGCGCTCGGCCACGTCCGAGCACAGTTCCGGCGGGGTCTGCTCCAGAGCGGACTTGACCGCCGCCACGATGCCCGACAGCGGCTCGTGCAGGGCCTCCAGGACTTCGTTGGAGTTGATCGTGAACATCCGCGGCACACCCTCGGCGAGGTTGCGGCCGGAGATCTCGATCTCCTTGACCTCGCTCTGCGGGAACGCGCAGCCGATCTCGATCTTGATGCGCTCGGCGGTGGACTCGCCGATCAGGGTGCCGTGGTTGCGGCGGACGTAGTTGATGATCGCCTCGTCGAAGCGGTCGCCGCCCACGCGTACCGACTGCGAATAGACGATGCCGTTGAGCGAGATCACCGCCACTTCCGAGGTGCCGCCACCGATGTCCAGCACCATGGCGCCGCGCGCCTCGTGCACCGGGATGCCGGCGCCGATAGCAGCGGCCATCGGCTCCTCGATCAGGAACACGTCGCGGGCGCCGGCACCTTCGGCCGATTCCTTGATGGCGCGGCGCTCGACCTGGGTCGAACCGCACGGCACGCACACCAGCACGCGCGGGCTGGGGCGGAGCATGCGCGACTTGTGCACCTGCTTGATGAAGTGCTGCAGCATCGCCTCGGTCATGGTGAAGTCGGCGATGACGCCGTCCTTCATCGGGCGCACCGTGGCGATGTTGCCCGGCGTGCGGCCGAGCATGCGCTTGGCGTCGCCACCCACCGCTGCCACCGCACGCGGGCCACCCGGGCCACGATCCTGGCGGATCGCCACCACCGACGGCTCGTTGAGGATGATGCCCTGCCCACGCACATAGATCAGCGTATTGGCGGTGCCGAGGTCGATGGAAATATCGTTGGAAAAGATGCCGCGGAACTTCTTGAACATGAGGCCTGGCGCGCCGGCTGGAAAGGGAAAAAGTAAGCGCGTCAGTCTAGTGAGCGGGTCCTACCCACGCAAGCGCGAAGACGTTAAGAAAGCCTTGTAGAACGCGATGATGCGCGCATTTCCTGAGCCCCGCCGCGGCTTCGTCGGGCAACCGACTGTCGCCTTGGGCGAAGCGTCGCGCTACGATTGCAGGGTTTGCCGGACGACTACCGTCCGCGCCGCTCACACTGGGGTTTTCTCGAACATGTCAGCCGTCATCTGCGGTTCGCTGGCCTACGACACCATCATGGTGTTTCCGGACCAGTTCAAGAACCACATCCTGCCGGACAAGGTCCACATTCTCAACGTCTCCTTCCTCGTGCCGCAGATGCGCCGCGAGTTCGGGGGCTGCGCCGGCAACATCGCCTACAACCTGAAGTTGCTGGGGGGCGACCCACTGCCGATGGCGACGGTCGGGCAGGATTTCGGTCCCTACCGCGAACACATGATCCGCTGCGGCATCCGTCTGGAAGGCGTGCGCGTGTTCGAGGACCAGTTCACCCCGCAGTGCTTCATCACCACGGACCTGGACAACAACCAGATCACCGCCTTCCACCCAGGCGCAATGTCCAGCTCGCACCACAACCACGTCGGCGACGTGGCCGACGCCCGGTTCGGCATCGTGGCGCCGGACGGGCGCGAGGCGATGCTCCAGCACACCGACGATTTTGCCGCCCGCGGCGTGCCTTTCATCTTCGATCCCGGCCAGGCGATGCCGTTGTTCAACGGCGACGAATTCCGTTCGATGATCGGCAAGGCGAACTACGTCATCGTCAACGACTACGAGTCGCAGCTGCTGCAGCAGCGCACGGGCTGGTCTGCCGAGGAGATCGCCAGTCGCACGCAGGCCTACATCGTGACGCTGGGTCCGCGCGGCTCGCTGATCCACACCGACGGGAAGGTGATCGAGATTCCTGCTGCCCGCGAGCGACAGGTGATCGATCCCACCGGCTGCGGCGACGCATACCGGGCGGGCCTGATGTTCGGCATCATGCGGGGCTACGACTGGCCGACGATCGGTCGCATGGCGTCGCTGATGGGCGCGCTCAAGGTCGAGCATCCGGGCACGCAGAATCAGCGCTTTACCTACGACGAGTTCGCCGAAGCCTTCCGCGAGCAGTTCGACTACGCGCTTTAAGTCCGCTCGGCGCGCCGCGTGTGCCGCGCGCCGCAAACGACCACGCCCAGCAGGACCAGCCAAGGGAGCGCCACTGCCCAGGGTGGCCAGCGCTGTTGCACCCACGCGGTGACCAGCGCGGCCACGCCGTAGGTTGCATAGACCGTGGCCTGGACGCTAACCAGCGGCAGGCCTTTCGGCGGCGAGCGTTCGACCAGGCCGGCAACCATTTCGGTCAGTGTGCCGGTGATGAAGGTCGTCCACACGCCAGCCAGGTGTACCTGCCGCACCGCCGCGCTTTGCATGCCCATCACCGCGCCCAGCAGGACGATCACGCCTCGGACCCACGATGTCGGCAATGTGGCATGGCCGGCCCTCGCGAATATCAGTACCGCTGCACCGAGCAGCAGGGTTTCCACCCATAGAACGCGGTTCACCCGCGCGCTCCATCCGGTCGCCTGCCCAAGCAGCATGCCGGTTCCTGCAGCCACACCCAGCGCGAAGCCGGCCACCGCAAGCAGCGACCGCAGCGCACGCGCGAGATCACCCGAGCCGAGCGCCATGGCCAGCAATACGGTATTGCCGGTCATGTTTGCCGTGAACACGTGCCCGAGTGCCAGATAGCTCACCGCGTCCAAGCTTCCGCCCACCCAGGCGAGCGCCGGCAACGACCACCCGAGCCAACGCGCGTCGGCATGCTCCACGGCTCACCTCCTTGCGGCCAGTCTAGCCAGCCCAGGGTGACGAGCCTGACTTCGACCGAACAAATTGAGTCGCCGTCCGCCGGGCTCTTGTGGGAGCGCACCTGTGCGCGACCGCGATGCCGGGGCCGCGGGGACCGGTAGGAAGGGCTGAACCCTGCCGCGTTTGACACCGTGACTTGCGTGGCAGGCAGGCCCGCTCATGCCAGTGCGCGGACGCGGCGCGGGCACCGGATGGATTCCAGCCCGCACAGCGTGGCGATGGATCCCGGACCGCAGCTGGCGGAAGCGCTCAGATCCCCGCGACCGCGGCATTGGGCAGCCCGCGTCGGCGCGACGCGTGCTTTGAGGCCCGCGCAAAGAAAAACCCTCACCGAAATCGGTGAGGGTTTTTGGATAAAGCCCCTGGCGGTGACCTACTCTTGCATGGACAAGCCACACTACCATCGGCGCGGCTGCGTTTCACTTCCGAGTTCGGGATGGGATCGGGTGGGACCACAGCGCT
>NZ_JBHZGL010000018.1:0-51085 GCF_051900415.1 Frateuria sp. GZRR35 | reverse complement strand
GTGAGGGGCCGGGGCTCGCCGGGAAGGGTGTCGAGGGCGGCGGCTTTTCAGAAGCCTTCGACAAGGTGGTTCTTCGCCAGTGCGACCCCTCACCCCAACCCTCTCCCCGGCGGGGAGAGGGAGCTGATTCCGCTCGCATGGCGAGGCTCTCGATACATCCCGCGCACCGCCGCTTGAACCCTCTCCCCTCCGGCGAGAGGGCAGGGTGAGGGGCCGGGGCTCGCCGGGAAGGGTGTCGAGGGCGGCGGCTTTTCAGAAGCCTTCGACAAGGTGGTTCTTCGCCAGTGCGACCCCTCACCCCAACCCTCTCCCCGGCGGGGAGAGGGTGCTGATTCCGCTCGCATGGCGAGGGCCCCTCGACACATCCCTCGCGCCACCCATGTCGCACTTCCCCACCGCCCAGTGTTCCCCGTCGTGCCACGCCCTCCGCAAACCGGGCACCACCGACCCACGGGGACCACCACATGTCCAGCCTGCACGCCTCCCGGCCCGCCGCCACCCGGCGGTTGGCCGTCACCCTCGCCGTACTCCTGCTCGGCGTGAGCGCCACGCACGCCCAGCAGGCCAATCCTTCCCGCGGCAACCCGCTGGCCACGCCCAACGATTCGGGCTGGGTGCAGACCACCACGCCCACCGGCCGCATCGACCACAGCAACGCGTTCTTCCAGGGCTTCGGCAGCAACGGCCGCACCTGCGAGTCCTGCCATCGCCAGGCGCAGGGCTGGTCGGTCACGCCGCAGGAGCTGCGCCAGCGTTTCGCCCGTACCAGCGGCATGGACCCGGTGTTCGCGCTGGTCGATGGCGCGGTCTCACCGTTGGCCGACGTCTCCTCCGTCGAAGCCCGCCGCAGCGCCTACGCCATGCTGCTCAACCGCGGCCTGATCCGCATCGGCATGCCGATCCCGGCCAACGCCCAGTTCCGCCTCACGGCGGTGGACGACCCTTATGGCTACGCCAGCGCCCATGAGCTCTCGCTGTTCCGCCGCCCGCTCCCCTCGACCAACCTCATCTGGCTCACCGCCGTGATGTGGGACGCGCGCGAGACCTTCACCCCGTTCAACCCGCCCATGGACGCCGGCATCGACCTGCAGAACCTGCGCAGCAGCCTGGCCCAGCAGGCGCGCAACGCCATCCTTGGTCACGAGCAGGCCGCGCGTGCGCCATCCGACGCGATCATCGACAGCATCGTCGAGTTCGAACTGCACCTGGTCACAGCGCAGGTGGACGACAAGGCCGCCGGCCGTCTCAACGAGGCCGACGCGCTGGGCGGGCCGGCCATCCTCGCCCTGCAGCGCTTCTGGATCGGCATCAACGACACGCTCGGCAACGACCCCACCGGCGATGCGTTCGACGAGAACGCCATGCGCCTGTTCGACAACTGGGACGACCCCGGTCGGTTCAGCCGCGACCGCCGCGGCCGCGCCCGCGCCGCCATCGCCCGCGGCGAAAAGCTGTTCAACTCGATGCGCATCAACATCACCGGCGTCGCGGGCTTGAATGACGTCACCGGAAAGGCGGTCATCCGCGGCAGCTGCAGCAGCTGCCACAACGCACCCAACATCGGCAACCACTCGGTCGCGCTGCCGGTGAACATCGGCATCGCCGATGCCAGCCGGCGCACGCCCGACCTGCCGCTGTACACGCTCACCAACATCGCCACCGGCAAGAGCGTGCAGACCACCGATCCGGGCCTGGCGCTGCGCACCGGCAAGTGGGCCGACATCGGCAAGTTCAAGGGCCCAATCCTGCGCGGCCTGGCGGCGCGGCCGCCGTACTTCCACAACGGCTCGGCCGCCACCCTCGACGACGTCGTCGCCTTCTACGACACCCGCTTCCAGATCCACATGAGCGCGCAGCAGAAGCGCGATCTCGTGGCGTTCCTGTCGGCGCTCTGAGCGCCCATGGATCCTTCCCCCGCCCCCGCGGGGAAAGGTGCGCGAAGGGCAGTTGGGGGCGCTCCTGAACCCGCACCGCTCCTTCCGCGATCGGCACCGTTCCGCCGGCCACCACCGCCTCCCTCCATGGAGATTCCCACCATGTCCCGCCTGCTCGCACTGCTCTACGGCGCCGTCGCCTACATCGTGTTCCTGCTCACCTTCCTCTACGCCATTGGCTTCGTCAGCGGCCTTGGCGTGCCGCGCACCATCGACGATGGCCTCACCGATCCGACGCCCATCGCGCTGGTGATCGACCTCCTCCTGCTCGGCCTGTTCGCCGTGCAGCACAGCGGCATGGCGCGCCCCGCGTTCAAGCGCTGGTGGACGCACTACGTTCCCGCGCCGGTCGAGCGCAGCACTTACGTGCTCGCCAGCAGCCTCGCGCTGATTCTGCTGTTCTGGCAGTGGCGCACGCTGCCGCTGGCGATCTGGCAGGTGGACAACCCGCCGGCCCGCTGGGCGCTCTACGCCCTGGCCGCGATCGGCTGGTTGCTGGTGCTGACCGGGACCTTCGTGATCAACCACTTCGACCTGTTCGGCCTGCGCCAGGTCTGGTCCTACGCGCGCCGCCGCGGACCGCAGCCCGACGCGCCCTTCGTCACCCGCGCCTACTACCGCATCGTGCGCCACCCGCTGATGCTCGGCTTCCTCATCGCCTTCTGGTCCACCCCGGACATGAGCGCCGGCCACCTGCTGTTCGCGCTGATGACCACCGGCTACATACTGGTCGCGGTGAAGTGCCTCGAAGAGCGCGACCTGGTCGCCCAGTTCGGCGACACCTACCGCGCCTACCAGCGCGACGTGCCCATGCTGCTGCCCTGGCGGTTCGCGCGCGGGCGGGGCAGCGCATCGGCCGGTTGTCCGCTGGGCCACACGGCCGGCGGTTCGGAACATCTCCCGCACTGAGTCCGGGCGCGTAGGGCGGGCTTCCGCTCACCACCCTCACGGCGAGGCCATCACCGGCCTCGCCATCACGATGTCCCGCTGCGGATCGCTGCCCACCGCGAACACATGCTCGCCCACCGGAACGAAACCGAACTTCCGGTAGAACGCGATCGCCCGCGGATTGCGCTCCCACACACCCAGCCAGACCACATCCGAACCGCGCGCCCGCATCGCCGCGAGGCACGCATGCATCAGCGCCTGCGCGACGCCCTTGCCGTGCCAGTCGCGGGCGACGTACAGCCGCTGGATCTCGCCCGCCGCCACACCTGACACGCAGCCCGGTGCACCACCCCAGCGAAGCTGCGCGAACCCGACCAGCCGCCCGTCCTCCTCACCAAGCAACGTCAGCATGTCCGGGCTCGCAATCTCGCGCGCCTGGATCGCCTTGCCGTAGCTCGTGCGGCAATGAAGGTCCATGTCCTCGGCCGTATTCGCCGCGCCAAAGGTATCCCTGAAGGTGGCTTCCGCGAGCTCGGCGAGCTGCCTGGCGTCACTGGGACGGGCTGTGCGTATCGGGGTCACGGTGCTTGCGTCGGTGTGCCTGGTCGAGCGCATCGCTCACCTGCGACGAGAAGCCCCTGCGCGAGGTGAGTAACGCTGAAGACGTGAACCTGCGCCTCTGCGCTCAGCTGCCTTCCCCGGGACCAAGCATGCGAATGGTATGCAGCCACTGCTCCACCAGCTCGGGCCAACGTCTGATCGGCAGCTTGCTCGGGCGCAGGCCGAAGGCGTGGCCGCCCTGCGCGTAGAGGTGCAACTCCGTGGGCACGCCCGCCTTCTGCAGCGCCACGTAATAGGCCAGCGACTGCTCCACGCCATCCACGTGGTCGTCCTCGGCCTGCAGCAGGAAGGTCGGCGGCGTGTCGGCGGTGACGTGGATGTCCGGCCGAAGCTTCAGGTCGGTCTCGTCGCGCGTGGCATCGTCTTCATCCTCGTGCACCCACAGGTGGCCGGGGTAGAGCGCGATGGCGAAGTCCGGACGGGAGCTCAGCCCGTCGGCATCATCCACCACCGGGTACGTGCGCCGCTCGAAATGCGTGCTGACCGCAGCGACCAGATGCCCGCCGGCGGAAAAACCCATCACGCCCACCTTGTGCGGATCGACATGCCACTGCGCCGCGTGCTGGCGCACCAGCCCCAGCGTGCGCTGCGCATCCTGCAAGGCCGTCTGCACCTTGGGGTAATAGCGGTGGCCATCCTTCCATGTCGGCCCCGAATCGGGCACGCGGTACTTCAGCAGCACGCAGGTGATCCCGCGCGACGTCAGCCAGTCGCAGATCTCCGTGCCCTCCAGATCCATCGCCAGCATCTGGTAGCCGCCACCGGGAAACACCACCACGGCCACGCCCGTGTTGTGGTTCTGGGGCGCGTACAAGGTCATCGTCGGGCGGCTGACGTTGGTGACCTTGGGCCAGTCCGCGGCGACCGCCTCCGGCTTCGGGTGCGACAGTGCGTCCGGCACCTTGCCGGGCCAGATCGGCACCTGCACGTGACCGGAGGATGGCTGCCAGACGGCCGGGCGCGCCTGCGCGTCGGTGCAAGCAAGCGCGAGCAGGAGGAGCAAGAAAACGGATTTGTACGTAGTCATCTGTTCCACTGCCTTGGCAAAGCGCATTTTGCAGCAACCCGGCCATAAAACGGCGTCGGCCTGAACGACCTGTCAGCGCTTGTCTGCGAGCTGCACCTGGCTGGTGCTGTCTACCCGCACATGCGTCTGGAAGTAGTACTTCCCGGTGGGATGGCCGTTCTCGGTGAACTCGATCCGGACCCGCCTGGCGGTGCCCGTCACGACGATCCGGTGGTTCTCGAGCTCCTGGAGTGACAGGCCCAGATGCTCCTCCAGCTTCGGGACGAGCGTGGTGGGCATCCGGACGGTCAGGTTGCGCTGGTCGTGGTAGTCGGCCTCCGAGTTGAGGAACGACCAGGGGCCTTGCTCGCCCGTCGCCTTGACCGTCATGACGAAGTTTCCGCGCACGCCATACGTAGGGTCGTTGTTTGCAGCGCGGATGGCCTCCACAGGCTCAACCCAGCCTTGCGGCGTTGTCGCAACCGTTGAGCACGCGCCTAGCGACAGCAAGAGCAGGACAGTGAACAGCAGACGCATGATTTCCTCCATGAGAGTCAAACGGCGACGAAGCCGTTCGCCTTGAATAATTTGTCAGCTGCCGCGCCCGTTGTGGCGACAGCTACCAAGAGAATCTCGTCGACGGCCTGACGCTCAAGTTAAGCCGATTTGCAGCGCGCATCTAACATGGCAGGCTCTTCCTGCGTAGCGACGCAATTCCGGCTTCAACACATGGTTAGGCCACAAGGCTCGTCTTCGACTACGGCGGTTGGCTCGCATGCTGCGACTGCTCGCAACCTCCGGAGCCTCAGTACAATCAACTCGGCAGGCCGTCCTGCCTGCAGGGTGCCGGCTAGCGGGGCTTGCCGAGGCGAGTTCGTGGCCAAAAGTCCAGCCGGCATCTTTCCAAAAGACAGGCATCGAGCTCATTCGGCCTAACAACTCGTTCAAGGCGGACGGCTCCGCCGCAGCTTAACTCCAGCGCTAGGTGACATATGAAGCATATTGCTGCCTTGATACTTTTTCTGGCTTGCTTTAGCGCTCATGCTGATTGCCAAGACGAATGGCTTACGTACAACTCTCCAGCACAGTGGTTGTCAGTGACCTATAGCCAAGGCTGCTACCAAGGCGACTTGGTTCTCTCGTATTCAAAAGAAGGGCCAAGACGACCAGACACAGGTGAGCATTCGATAGAGATCCCTTTTAATCTCGAATGCCCATTAAAAAAACAGGACAAAAATGGAGAAATAATCGAGTTCAGCTGCCGCAAGGACGGGGTATCTCCACTGGCCGGAGCAACCTATCGCTTCAAGCTAATAAAAACCAGCCTCGAATGTGACGGCGTCGTCCAGCCAGATTGGGATCATACCTTTATATGTATTAAAGGTTGTGGCCCTAAAACTCCCAGGAAATTATTTGTGCCCTTCGGCGAAGGGTGTTCGTGACAATGTAGTCACCTAACAACTCGTCCAAGGCGGACGGCTGCGCCGCCGCCTAGCTCAAGCGTCAGGCCGTAGCGTCGAACGAGGCATGGTATGTGACCCGTCCAGAGGGCACGGCGTCGTGGAACGCGATCGCCTGGAAGTACTGAGCTGGGACGCCCGGCAGTACAAGTCCCCGCTCGGGCCTAAAGCCGAGGCGGGCGTAGTAGCCAGGGTCTCCGAGCACGACGCAGCCCGCCGCCTCCAATGTGCGAAGCTCCGTCAACGCACGAGCCACGAGCCGCGTACCCAACCCCCGCCCCTGGTGCTCGGGCAAAACAGACACGGGGCCGAGGCCATACCAGCCCGCCGTGCCATCGGATAACGTCACGGGCGACACGGCAACATGCCCGACTAGCTGCCCGTGCTCCTCTGCGACAAGGGATACCACCAGCTGGCCTGCGTCCCGAAGCGCTCTAACGATGTGCTGCTCAGTGCCACTGGAGTGCTCAGCGGAACGAAAGGCGGCAACGGTTACAGCCTCAATGGCATGCGCGTCTGCAGGGCTCTCGTTTCGGATATCCATCATTCCCTCATACGGCCTGACGCCAGAATTAAGTGGCGCGCGAGTACGCGCGTCCGCTTGGACGATGGTTAGGCATGGAGGCGTGGCCGGCAACTTCAGTCACAAGCGGGGTCAACATCCAAAGTACGAGGGGCTCGCTCGCAATTGTCGACGCATTGAAACTTGTATTCTTCCGCAGCAGCGATCTCACCACAGTCCTTCGCCGAGCCGAGTTGAAGCTTCTTATAGGTTGCTCCTGAAAGCGGGTTTCGTGGATTTATACGGCATTCGAACCCGTCGACATCACTTGCCCACGCACATTCCTTGGAAAAGTCTAAAGTGCCCAACAACGCTGAGTAGTCCTGCCTCTTGGTCCCGGCACGATAGACGTAGATCGCGATCGATGGATCCTTGGGTACTTGCGCCACGTCGATGAGGATGCAGGCATCACTGCCACAGTGAGAGATGGGGCTCCAATCGTCCGCGCTCGCTGTCGAAGCAACAGCCAGAGTGATTAGGGCGAACAGGATTGATGACGTTCTATGCATGTCGGCCTAACGCTGGAGTTAAGCAGCGGCGGAGCCGTCCGCTTTGAACGACCTGTTAGGCGGCTTAGTATCCATCTGCCGTGATGGTTAAGACCATGCCACCCATGTCGCGATCTTCGTCATATTTGATCGTGATGTTGGTACCGCGTTCGTCGGTGCCATAGGGGAACGAGAACTCGGCTCGGGCGAGTTGCACGTGCAAGCCAAATTGCGTCCCCTCCGACAGGCAAGCCAGTGCTTGCTCTGCGTTGTTGCCAGAGAATTCGATCATGCCGTAGCTCATAAGGTGGACACACACGACATCGGCAGGCCCGTAGTCGTGGCTGACACAGCGTTTTGCGAGGAATGCGGGGGTGGACGAGCCCTTAAAGTTCTGGCCCCATGAGGTGTGAAACTCGATGCTTCTCGTTTCACGCGGCCCAACCGAGGCGACAAACCTTCTAAGAAGACCGCACAATGGATCTGGCGAGGCCATCGCTTCGGCTTGCCACAATGTCGTCATCGCTAACAAGGTCAGGACCAAGAGGGGCTTCATATCTATTGCCTAACACCAGAATTAAGCCGAGCCGCGAAGCGGCTTCGGCTTGAATGACTTGTTAGGCAGCAGGCTCACGGCGTTGAATATGCGCCAGAGACTTTGCCCAAGGTCTTGCTGAAGTCGAGTCCATAGGCTACATGCTCGCCAGAGAATGTGTTACCCGTGACGGCCCCGGCATACGAGTCATAGGCATCACACATAGTGTTGATTAGAAGCACCTCTAGCTTGCCGTCTGCCATAATGTAGGCAGGGCTCTTGGTATAGCCATTGACGTCAGTCAGTACGGCGGCCTGTTTCCAATCGCCGGAAATGCATGTATTGGCCGGACGGTCAGTGAGCTCAAACTTTAGCTCCCTTACCTCTTTCCCGGCGCTGTCCGTTTCAACAAACGAGACCGTCGGATAGTGGCTCCTGACCTCAGCGCTGCAAGCAGAGGCTAAGAGGATGGCTGCTGCAGTTGCAAGGATTTTGATCATGCTGCCTAACGCTTGAATTAAGCCGACCCCGCGAAGCGGGTTCGGTTTGAATGAATTGTTAGGCAGTGGGCAAGAGGTTTGCACGACCCGACTCCTGAAAAATCTGATGCGCTGGCTCCGAACAGTCTACGGGCGAGAATCGCTGTCCTGACCCGAAAGATGCGGAGAATACGTTGGAAATTGCTTGCGCTGTGTCCGAAGAGCTATGAAACTCTGGGACTTTGGCAGTGATCTTGGTGATCTCGGCGTCAAACTCGTCTGCCGGAGCGCCCTCCGCGAGGAGGCAGTACGGATCCCAGGCGCGAATGACGCGGCCGATGATCTCAATTGCTTGCTCATAGTCGCTGCGATCTTTCACTGCCGCCTAACGCTGGAGTTAAGCGGCGGCGAAGCCGTCCGCCTTGAACGAGATGTTAGGCCTAGGCCGCAGGTTTGGAGGGCAGGTTGCGCAGTAGGCCCTTTGCGGCAAAGAGGAAAAGCACCAAGCCGATGACTAGGGCCGGCCAGGCCAAGGCTGAGGTGAAAGCAGGAAAGTAAGTCATGGCGAGAACCCCTGCAGCAAAATCGAGAAGCACCCGACAACGATAAACATTCATAGCTCGGCGCCGCTCAAATTTTGAACCCGCTGACGATTGCTTTCGAGCATCGGTGATCCTTGGTAGCTTGTTGCCTAACGCCCGAGGTAACCGGCGCAAAGACCGCGTAGCGGGATTTGCGCTCGGTTGACCAAGTTGTTAGGCCGGTGCCACCGATGACGCCGGCTGGGCCCAAGGGCGCCAGGTGTTTGCTAACAGATAAACACCGATGATAGTGCCAATAGGGAACCCGATTAGAAGGATAACGCCAATTACCATTGAACAGATGCGCCCCCAGCGCGTGCACGCTTTTGCGCCCTTGGCGGTGACGAAGTGCACCACAAGGAGAACTGCAAGCAAAGCTAGGGGTGCGATGAGAGCTGCGTCGAGCTGGTCGAGGTGCGTAGCGATGAGAGCGACAATGAGGGCGATAAGTACGAGGTAGAACCAGTACAGCGCGCGGTGTACGCGAAAAACTTTGATGTTGCGTTCCATCTCGATCCCCCTTGTCGTTACGATGGTCTAACGCTTGAAGTAAGCGGCGGCGGAGCCGTCCGCTTGAATGAGAAGTTAGGGGGCCGCAGGTTAACAAACTAAGTGCAACACCCGCGGCGCCCGAAAGAGGAGTGGTGAGCTGGCAGACTGGAGGGGATCACTCCGGCAAGAGACGATCCCTCATGTACCACCAGCTCACCGAGCAGGGACGATACACCGTGAGGGTTCTCCGACGACAAGGCTCGTCGCTGCGCGCCATTGCCAGGATCTTGGACAGGCACCCAAGCACGATCAGCCGCGAGATTCGCCGCAATGCCTGCCACGCCAATGATGGCGCTTACCGCCCCAGCAAGGCCCAGGAACGGACCAATGGCAGGCGGCGGCGCTCACGTAGCGTGCGCCAGCACGACCAAGAGATCTACGAGGCCATCGAAGGCATGCTACGGGACAAGCAATGGAGCCCGGAGCAGATCGCCAACTGGTTGATGGGACTGGCGTCGCCCGGATCAGCCATATGACCATCTACCGCTATGTGCGCGAGGATGCCAAGTACGGCGGCGTGCTTCGGCTTTGCTTGCGGCAGGGCGGTAAGCGCCGGCGTAAACGAACCTTTGGACCGGAGAAGCGTGGGCGCCTGCAAGGGAAGCCGATGATCGATACCCGGTCAGAGGAAGTGGAGACCCGCATGGAACCGGGCCACTGGGAGGGAGACACGGTGATTGGCGCGGCTGACGAGCGCGATTGCCTTCTCACGCTCGTCGAGCGCAGCTCTGGCGTGGCGCTGGTGGCCAAGCTACCTAATCGCACGACTGCGGCGGTCAACAGGGCGGCGCTGAAGCTCATACGGACGAGCGGGATGCCGTTCAAGACCATCGCCTGGGACAACGGCACCGAGTTCCATGGCTACAAGGCGTTGGAGCAGGCTGCCGCGATACGTTGTTACTTTGCCTACCCGCAACGGCCATGGGAGCGTGGCAGCAACGAGAACTTCAACGGACCATTGCGACAGTACGTCCCCAAGCGCCGCAACCTCGCTCACGTACGACAACACCACTGCGACCTCATCACCGCGAAACTCAACCAGCGCCCCAGGAAACGATATGGTTACAAAACGCCAATCGAAAGACTTGAAGAGCTACTCGGGATGTTGCACTTCGAGTGTCAATTCACCCTTGACGCCGTTGGTGGGTACGATCGCCATTTTTCGAGATGTTCCATGATCGGTATGAGCCCTTGGTTTACCACGACGCCAGCTGCAGCAAAACACAAAAGGTAGTACCACGGATTGGTGCTGAAGATAGTGCTGAACACGCCAGCCAGGGCCATAAGGAAGATGCCGGCCAAGCAGATGGCGGAGAATGCTCGCGACACCGAGCCATCACCTAGCAACTCTGCCCAGCGCCCTTGCACAACGCGATCCCAGAACAGATGGCCAGCAAATACCGTGATGTAGCCCATGGTATAGCCATAGACCGTTAGTGCGAATTTCTCGAGTTCGTGTGCGTGAAAAAATGCGCCGAGTTGAAACGAGCCCAGCCACAGCAAAGTGCCCCAAAAACCAATCTGTGCCTGCCACGTCTTCATGAACTTTCCCTGTTGAGTCTAACGCTGGAATTGAGCGGCGGCGTAGCCGTCCGCCTCGAATGATTGGTTAGGCCCGATCTCGGAACAGTACACGGCCGTCGCCCATGTTTAGAAGGAAGGCTTTTGGAATGAATAGCTGACTTAGGGGTTGGAGTTCATTCATCCGGTTTTTGTAGAGCAAAGTTATAAGTACGATCAGTCCTGCCATTGCGTTGAGCAAATTTATCAACGTGGCTTCTTCGAAGTGCTGAGAACGATGGTGCTTCACCTTATTCGTTGCGGTCCACCAAGAAGGTGGATTCTGAGCGCTTTCCCAGCTAGACCACGGGTGAAGCTCTATCCCGAACCTGGGGATAGTGGTAAGAGCTTTATGAATGGTCGGATACGTGGCCGTAAGTTCTGTTTGATATTTGCCGATGCTCGCTGCTTTCGACGAACCTGAAATGCTTCTACAAACAATTTTTGCAAGAACGTCGACCTCTGAGGAAACCGCCATCAACAGACGGGCAACTTCGATGGAGTAACAATGAAAGTTGCTTTCAGCGAACTCGATCCAGCGTGAGAGTCTGATGACGTCTTCCTCTAGGCAGAGAAAGTAAGTCCAGTGCGGGTGCGTTTGGATTTTCGACGACTTCACGATCACTCTCTAAGGGCCTAACGCTGGAGTTAAGCGGCGGCGAAGCCGTCCGCCCTGAACGATTTGTTATTTCGCCTTGCTGCGATAGGCGCGAGCGTCGTTGATGAACCACTCTAACATTGCCCACTTGTCTAACGCTGTAGCGTCATTACCCATGCTGCGTCTTATTTCGAGAAGCAATATGCCAAAAATTGACATCATCTCTCTGACGGATTGTTCTGAGGGCTCACGTTCGCCAGAAGAAAAAAAGTACTGCATAAGATCATTGTATGCGGTGACGACCCCGTCTGAACCAATCAGGGCCAGTTTGAATGCACACTTGCGATAGTCTAGTGACAGCGCCTTCTGAGTGCCCAGGCTGGCTTTGTCCTTGTTCTTGTTTTTTGGGTCACTCCTCCATGCCTCATCGGTCATAAGCATGATCATGAAGGGCTCGAGTATTTCGTTGTAGGTAGCAACTCTGTCCTCACGAAGAGCTTGTTCGAGCGCGAATTGGCGCTCAATTCTGTTACGTATCTTCCAGCCGACGATACCCAGGGCTGCGACAAGTATTGGCGTTGCGATAGCGCCAATCGCTGCCAAGTAATTTAGCCATATGGGGGTGCTAGGGATCATTGGACATAACGCTGGAGTTAAGCGGCGGCGAAGCCGTCCGCCTTGAACGAGTTGTTAGGCCCTTAGAGGCCAGGCTGGAGCTGCGCTGCTCGTGTGAGGTCGTCAACAACTACGAAGAAAACATTGCCAAAGTCCGGCCTTATGCGCTCGTACGAGACAGCCCACTTGCAGTTTTTAGAGAGGTCTTCGAAGCGAGCCGCCGGAGCATAAAACTTTGCTAGGTCCACGCCCGATATCTGGGCCTTGCGATTGGCGATAGCAATCACTTCGGCTTCAGTGAGCAGTGGAGTGTGCCTCGCGCTCGGGCACGCAGCATGGCCGACGCCCTCGAAGAACAGGGTGAGGATGATGACTTGCAGCCGGCGCAGCATAGTGGACGGTTTCCCTCGTAGGCCTAACGCTGGAGTTAAGCGGCGGCGAAGCCGTCCGCCTCGAACGGGTTGTTAGGTATGCGCCAACGCTAGCGCGATGTCGACAGGAACAAGAACCAGTAGGGCGACCACGCCCAAGCAGCCTGAGTTACGAGACCTGAACGAAGTGACCTGCTCTTGCGAGGGCCGCGACTGCAACCATTTGGCATGGCAGGCCTGACAGAAGAACGTGGTCTTGCCGTTGCGCCAAGCCTCGATCGTGCGGCTCGTGTGCCGAGCGGTTGTGTTGCAGCGAGCACACTTGAAGAACTGGATGGGAGGCTGGCGTTTTGAGCCCGGCTTGGTGAGTAGCGAGAGCACGACAGCCAAGATAACGGCCGCACCGAAAAGCACTTCCAATGTCATGAGACTTTCCCTGCTGCCTAACGCCCGAGGTAAGCGGCCGACGGCCCGCGCAGTGGGGTGGCGGTCCGCTTGACCGAGTTGTTAGGGGGCAACAGCCGCGCCCCCGAAGTATTGACGAGTCTTGGAGCTGAGCAGCGCCCACAGATTGATTGTGAGCTCGAATGAAGCACGTACAGCGTTTGCGACGACCTTGGGAGCGATACCTTGGCCAAGCGCACTATTAGCACTGCCGATGAGCTGGACATTTTGAATGATGAGCGTGCCAAAGAAGACAAGTGCAGCCAGAAGCATGAGATACCGCCCGTAAGGCTTGCCAAGCAGGGCGATGACGGACGCAACGAGGAGAAAGCTCGGAGCGCCGAGTGCTGAGACAGCCGCCACACCGCTAGGGCGAAGTGCGACTGGCACCCGCGCGGATGCTAGAAGGAACACGACCAGACCAATGGCGAGGACACCAACCAGCATGTTCAGGACAGCCGCGACCCAAAGGCGCTTTGGCCGCTTGCGCGCACTAGTGTCCATCATTGCCCCCTAACGCTGGAGTTAAGCGGCGCGCGGTACGCGCGTCCGCTTGGACGAGTGGTTAGGCACGGGCGTGAGCTACAAGCGGCAATGCCCATGCCACGAGAGGTGCTGACACGAACGATAGCCCCAACGCTGGTGCGAAACCTAGCCCCATGGGACCTAAGCTGAGAGAGCCATAGAAGAGGGCGGCACACATGGCGCCGGTGCCAAGAGTGGGAAGGAGATGCGGCACGGTGCGGATGCGAGCAGTAGACCAAGAGAACGCGCCAAGGCTGGCCAAGAGCCCGAACAACCCGAAAAAGAGCAATGAGAGCCCAGCCATGTCTGGCTCGGCGTCTTTGTGCGCGAGATAGTCTGTGGCCGATACGGCGATTGCCAGGAAGCCGATGAGAAATGGCGCGATGCGCTTCATGGATAGCCTAACGCTGGAATTAAGCGGCGGCGAAGCCGTCCGCCTCGAATGAGTGGTTAGCGCCCAACATACAGAGCGAGGTTCTTTTTGAACACAGCCCAGCAGAAGGCTAAGCCACAGAGGAGCAGCACCAGATTGAGCGCCAGCATGATGAAGAATAGCTGCGGCTGAGTGGCGAGGCTGTAAGCGTGTCTCTGATGTTTGCCGAATGAGACTTCGCCGACGGAGATCGCATGTGTGGTGTAAGCGACGAGGAAAATTGCAACGCTGATGCCAAAGTAGGCTGACGACAGCATTTCACGTAATGACTTCCGCTTGCTCTGTGATACCCAGAAAGGCGGAACGAAGGCGGCTGCGAAAAGTCCTATAAACCACAAAATTAGAAGTGTCGCGGACATGGGAGCTAACGCCTGAGTTAAGCGGCGCGCGGCTTTTCGCGCGTCCGCTTGGACGATGAGTTAGACGCCTTGCGGAACAGCTTGGGCAGCGCGAATGAGATTGCCGATGGCAAGAGACCGAACGCGGCAACGATGCCAACTGTAACCCAGAAGAAAGAGCCGATGGCGTGGAACGTGTTTGCCCAAATGTCGTGCGGCGCGCCTGCAATACGCGAACCGTACTCGGAGTAGAACGCGAAGCTCCCAAGTGCGACGAGCAGGCCAAAGAATGCACCGGCCACGCTGGTGCCAATCAGTGTCTGGCGTAGCTGGATGGGAGTGCGCATATGGGTTCTTGGCGCCTAACGCTGGAGTTAAGCGGCGGCGAAGCCGTCCGCCTTGAACGAGTTGTTAGGCCACTCCGCGGGCACTTCGCCTGCGAGTTGAGAGAAGGTAAAGCGCGGTGGCCTGGCACGCGCCGCAACCTGTGAGCCACGTGAGCTGCACGAATGGGGATTCAAACGCCCTTGGGAACAGTTCGTAGAGAAACCCGGTTGTGAATGACGTAGGTAGCGATACGAAAGCCAGCAGCAGGCCTGGAAGCAAATGCTCCTGAACCCGATGAAGCAGGGTTACCTCAGCATACCAAGCCCAAGCGGCTGCCAAGACTACGGTAGCTGCATACAACAGAGCCAAGGTGCGGGCGATCTTTTTCATGGGGCCTAACGCTAGAGTTAAGCGGCGCGCGGTACGCGCGTCCGCTTGGACGAAATGTTAGGCCCTGACGCCGAGAGACAGCACCAAGACCGATAGGAAAAGCATGGCCAACTGTAGCAAGGCGAGCAGTGACTGCCACTGAGACCGACGAACGACGGGTTTGATGCCGTAGATAAAGTCACCAAGCTGGGCGTTTTTGTAGCCTCGCCAAGCGCCGCAGCGATGGATAGGTAACGAGGCATCCGCAAAAAACTTGGTGAACGCCAAGAGACTGAAATTCGCTTGAGGCCTAGCCACCTCGGCTTGCTGCTCAATTGTGGAGAGCGCCGCAAGCACACCGAGTGTTGCTGCCCCGAGCCACCGAGAGAGCAGACCCGTTAGCAACGATAAAGCGAATAAGGCAAAGGCCCAAGCGAGGTTGCCCACATAGACATGCGGCACAACCACGTCGAGGTGTGCAACCAAGAAGGCGAAGCTGGCGCCAGAAACTGCAAGAAGCCAGCCGGTGAAGGCTGCAAGGGATGACGATGCTGCGTGCGCTGTACCGAGCAGTGCGTTTCGCGCGGCCAGTTGTTCTTGAGGGTACCGTTTGCCCCAGGGCATCGCTCTTCCTTGGCTCTTAAGGCCTAACGCTGGAGTTAAGCGGCGCGCGGCTTTTCGCGCGTCCGCTTGAATGAATTGTTAGAGCGGTCTTGCCAGCCAGTCATGGGCACATGCCGTTATGACAGGCGATCGAAAAGTTGATGCCGGAGAATACTATGAGTAGTGATGGCACATAAGCGGCCAATACGAAAGCCCGGACGACTTGAGTTTTGAAAGGAAGCATGGCAACGCACCACGTTCCGATTGCAACCCCAAGTAGGAAGAAGCCTTGGAGTTGTATCCAGTTTAAGTGGCTGGGGCTTCCGGCTGTGTACAGCTCCCAAGCCACATACCAAGCAAGAAGAAGAGGCACAACAAGCGCGCCAGCTGCCAAGGCCAAAGAGCGTATAAGGCTAGGATTCACTGCTTCACTCTAACGCTGGAGTTAAGCGGCGGCGAAGCCGTCCGCTTGAATGAGTAGTTAGGCGACAGGTTCAATGTCATCTGGGAAGGCCCCAGCCTGTTCCCACTCTTGGCTCGTGAAGTCCTCTGGGATGTTTCGCCGACGCCACGCCCGGTTGAGGTGAGCATAGATGTGGCCCAGGTCTATACGGAGCTCTACCTCCGAGTACTCGGGATTTGCCTGGATTTCCGCGAGCATGGTGCCTAGATGTTCGTGTGCGTCTTCTAAGTCGTCCAGTAGGAAGGACCAGCCGAGAGGATTGGAATCGCGGTTGATCATGTTCCCTGCCTAACGCTGGAATTGAGCGGCGGCGAAGCCGTCCGCCTCGAATGACTGGTTAGGCCTAGTAGCCACGTAGCGCACTGGAGAATCGACCCTGTGCATCATAAAGGTAGAAGTCGTCCGAATCGATTCCATAGCTTCTAACTCCATCGATGCCGTGGGTAATTGGAATAACAGAGACTGACCAACCACCATGAATAAGTGGCGATGCTCTGAATTCGCAGCCTTTCGCGTACTTTGCGCAGTAAGTGGCCGACCGGGTCTTCGCATCTGCCAGAGCTGCGTCCGACGGCGCAACTAGGCCTGTTCTAGATGCGCATCCCACAAGAGCTGCAAAAAAGATTGGCAACGAACAAATGTGCGGTCGCATACGCCTAACGCTGGAGTTAAGCGGCGGCGTAGCCGTCCGCCTTGAACGAGTAGTTAGGCATATGCCCACAACAGCATGCAACCTAGTGGCACAAGCGCAAACAAAGCTACGACGCCGAAGCAGCCAGAACCAGAAGAACTGTGCCGCGAGAATTGCTCGCGCTCTTGTGGTGGCCGGGACTGCAGCCATTTGGCGTGGCAGGCTTGGCAAAAAAACTTGGTCTTGTTGTTGCGCCAAGCCTCAATGGTGCGATTGTTGTGCCTCGACAGAGCCTTGCAGCGTGAGCACTTGAAAAACTTCTCGGGTGGCTGGCGCTTGGGCAGCAGCCAAGCGATGAAAGCCAAGACAGCAACAACTGCGACGACAATGCCAAAAATCATTTCTGGCGCCACGAACTCCCCCTATGCCTAACGCTCAAGTTAACCGGCCGAAAGTGAGCCAGGATAAATGGTTGTCGCAGGAGCCTATCCGAACGAGGTCCGGTTGAACGCGTGGTTCGGGAGCGAGAGGGGCGGACGGCGCGCTCATTGCTCAGAGCGCGCAGCTTTTGAAAGCGGGCCGACGCGACGAGGCGTCGTGACCGAAACCAGCAAAGCGCCCGCGGCGCCCGGATCAACACAGTTATCCGGGCGCCGCGGGCGCTTTGCTGAGTATCCGTGGCCACGATGGCTCGTCAATCAGGGTGCTCCGCTTACTTACGTAGGGACTTCCCATCGAGCCAGGTCCGCCGCTCTCGATGCCGAACGCTTAGTAGACCCCGATTCGGGGCATATGCACCGATCCTCTCCCGCCGCAGACGCTTGGTCAAGCCGGAGGAATTGCGCGTGGGCTCAGTCCGTTGGCTGCGCCCGTGAGGCGTTGAATCCGCTTGGGCGGTCTTTGCATATCGGCTGAAACGGGGTGCTATTTCGTATGCGTCGGAAATGGAGGAATAAACCGTATGGAGCGCGCTGGGGCGGAGGCGCGCGTCGTCGCTGAGCTGGCGGCTACCGCAGCCCAGCTGAAGATACGGGCGCTTCGTGTAGCGACAGGTACAAGGCTTCAAACGCCCTCGCCGTGTGATCGGCGTCCTCGCGCATGGCGCGGCGTTGCGCGGACCAGGCGAGTTGCAGGCGGAGGTCTTCGTCGTTCAACAGGCGTTCGATCGCATCGGCGAGGGTGGCACTGTCGCCCGGGGGAACGGCAAGAGTGGCAGCAGGGGACCATTCGGCGAGGTGGCCTGCGGCGGTGCCGGCGGTGGGTACGCCGGCGATGGCGGCTTCCAGCAGCACGAGTGGTCCGGTTTCGTGCCGCGAGGACATGACGAGCAGATGCGCGGCACTCATGAGCGGGTGCAGTTCGCGTTGCGTGCGGAAGCCGAGGAAGCGGACGTGGTTGTCCAGGCCGAGCTGGGTGGCGAGGCGTTGGATTTCGCCGTCGAGCGTGTCGACGCCGACGATGTCCATGCGGAAGTCGATCCGTCGCCTGACCAGTTCGGCCAGCGCGCGCAGCAGGGTGGGCTGATCCTTGACGCGGTTGAGGCTGGCGACGTGGAGCAGGCGGGCGGGGCCCGGGCCGCGGCGGCGGGGGGATTGCGGGGGCCAGGTGGTGAGGTCGACGCCCAGGGGGACGCGTTGGGCCTTGATGCCGAGGGCGCGTAGCGCGTCGATGACCGGGGCGCTGGCGGCGGTGACCTGGTCGGCGCAACGCAGGACGATGGCTTCGCTCAGGCGGCCGCGCCAAGTCAGGCGGCCGCCGTAGTGGATGTCGCGCAGGGCGACGAGTTCGCCGCCGGCGACGTGCACCAGGATCGGGCAGTGCAGCCACAGGCCCGCGGCGGCAGCGACCTGGCCGCCGCGGCCGGAGAAGATGGCCTGGATGCGGTCGAACGGGGCGCGGCGGTGTTCGGCGGTGATCGCGCGGATAGCGCGCCAGCGTTGCCGGCCGTCGCCAATGTTGTGGACGGTGGCGCCGGCAAGCGGCCAGGTGGCGGGCTCAGCTTCCTGGCGCAGCGCGAAGACGTGCACTTCGTGCGCCTGCGCCAGCCGCTTGATGAGGTGCAGCAGCGCGGGAATGACGCGGCATTCGCCGCTACGGTCGACGCCGCCGGGGACGACGAGGGCGAGTTTCACGCGAGGCTCCCGGGCCGGCTCTCGATGGCGTCGGCAAAGGCGTCGCGGCGGCTCTGCAGGGTCTGCAGGTAGGCCTCGCGCCAGCGTTGGCCGACTGCGGCGAAGGAGAGTTCGGCGTCGAAGTGGGCGCGCACCTGCTCGGGCGGCGTGCGCTCGAGCGTGGCGGCGACCAGTGCCTGCGCCAGCGCGCGGGCATCGCCACATCGCCACAGCCGGCCGATCTTGCCGTCGCCGGTGAGTGCGCGGAAGGACGGGATGTCGCTGAGCACCGGTACGGTGCCGCAGGCCATCGCCTCCAGCGCAGCGAAGCCGCAGCTCTCGGCGCGGCTGGCGGAGAGGAACAGGTCGGCTGCCTGCATCAGGGTTTCGATACGCGCGTGCGGAACCTTGCCGAGCAGATGCACGCGGCCGGCGAGCCATGGATCGCGCTCGATGCGTGCGCGCACCTTGCCCATCAGCGGCGCGCTGCCGTACGCGCACCAGAGCTGCAGGCCCGGCAGTTTCTGCGCGGCGAGCGCGATGCCGTCGAGTGCGGTGAGCGGGTCCTTGCCGGCTTGCAGGTGACCTACCCAAAGCACGGCCGGATGGCCGTACAGGCCGGTGTCGACGCGGGCGCGGGCACGGTCGCCCGGCTGGAAGCGGCTGCTCGATTCGGGGATCGCGAACAGCCGCGTGGATGGTCGCAGCACGCCAGCCGCAGCGAACGGCCAGGCCAGCTCCGGCGCGGTGAATGCCACGCCGGCCATCGTGCGGTAGCGCTGGCGCCACTGCCAGCGACGCCACCAGCGCCGCGGCGCGCGGTCGGCATGATCCTGGAACAGGAGCGGCACGTGCGGCAGGTGCCGCGCCAGGGCGTGGGATTCTTCCGGGAAACCCAGGCTGTGCACGTGTGCGAGCTCCACCCCGAGTGCGGCGAGCAGGGTGGCGACGCGCCGTCCGCGCTCTCGGCGGCGCGTGCCGCGCACGTCGACGAAGTGGTAGTCGACGCCGTGGCGGCTCAGCCGCTCCGCGTGCGAGGCCGCCTGCACCACGCAGATGCGCGTGCCGGCGCTGGCCGCCGCCTCGGCGATGTCGGCCAGCGCCGGCCAGCGCTCCAGCACTTGTGCGCCGGCAAGCCCCGCCGGCGCGGGCAGGAAGCTGATCTGCGCCACGTGCGGGGTCATCGCTACAACCCCTGCACCTGTGGCAGACGCAACTGCACGAAGCGGTTGGCCAGGCGCAGTTCCCACGGACGGTCGTAGTGGCCGACCCGGTAACGCCAGGCAGCCATCGCGCTCAACGCCTGCTTGGCCCAGTGCGGCGCGCGCATGTCCTGCACGGTGGGGTAGCGGCAGCGCAGCACGGTCACGAAGTCGTCGATGCGCCGGCGCAGGCGTTCGTCCAGCCACGGGGCGTCGGCGTGGCAGGCGTAGTTCACCCACTGCGGCTGCGCCCATTCGTCGGGCGTCTCGGGGAACACCACCGGCAGGCCCTCCAGGTCGAACAGCGGCGTGGCGCGGTGGCGGCCGCGGTCCTTCGCGTGCATCGAGCTCTCCGGCAGCGGCGTGTAGATGTAGATGACGATCTCGCAGGCCGGGTTGACGCGCTTCAACTGGCGGATGAAGGCGAAGGTCTGCTCGGTTTCCTCTTCGGTGTTGGTCGGCGGCGCGACCATGAAGGAAAACTCGGGGATCACGCCGTGACGGCGACAGACCTCGGCCACCTCGAGCGTCTGGTCCGGTCGCGTGCCCTTGCGGATTTCCTTGAGCATCTGCCCGTCGGGCGACTCGGCGCCGATGTAGGCCATGCGCAGGCGGCTCTTGCGCACCAGCTTCCAGCTTTCCTCGGACAGGTTGATCAGCGCGTCGGCGCGGGCGAAACACCACCACGGCAGCTCCAGTCGCGCCAGCACGTCGAGCAGCGGCACCATCTCCGCTTCGCGGTCGAAGAAGTTGTGGTCGAAGAACTGCACCGAATCGGCACCGAGTTCGTTCTTGAGGTGGCCAAGCTCGCGCTCCAGCCTCGCCGCGGCGGGCAGTGCGGTGGCACCGCCGAACATGGCCGCCACGCCGCAGAAGGTGCAGTGGTAGCGGCAGCCGAGCGCGGCCTGGTGCGCGACGGTGCGGTGGCCCAGGAAGGTGCGCGAGAGGTACTTGCGCGGATCGCCGAGCTTCTCGTAGGGCAGCAGCGGCGGCGGGTTGCCGCGCGAGAACGGGCGCGCCCGGTTGTGCACGATGCGCTCGCCGTCCTTCCACGAGAGGCCGGCGATGGCGTGCAGCGGTGGGCCGTCGCCGGTCAGCGCGGAAACCAGCTCAAGCAGCGTGTCCTCGCCCTGGCCGCGCACCGCGTAGTCGACGTAGGGCGCATTGAGTGCCGCGTCGGTGAACAGCGTGGGGAAGTAGCTGCCCCAGATGATCGGCAGACCCGGCGAATGGTCGCGGATGGCTTTCGACAGCCGGATGGCCTCGGGCACGTGTGGACCGCCCATCACCGTCAGGCCGACCGCGTCGAACGATTCGCGGTCGAGCACGCGCAGCACCTCGGCCACGGTGTCGCGGTCGATGTTGCCGTCGATGATCCTGCTCTCGCCATGGCGGTCCAGCGCGGCGGCCAGGTTCAGCAGCGCCAGCGGGAAGCGCGCACTGTGGCGCGAGGCGATGGTCGGGTTGATCAGCAGCGTGCGGGGTCGGCGGGTCATGGCACGGTCACGGTGGGGAAGGGCGCCGGCGCAGCCGGAACACCAGCGCCACCGGCACCTCCAGCGCGACGCGGTCGAAGTGCGCACCGTCGGGGATACGGGTGGGATCGAGCATGGGTTCGCGCACTTCCTCGATGGCCAGGTCCAGTGCGGCGCAGGCCGCGTGCCAGTGGCTGTAGAGGTGCTGTGTGTGGCGCACGGCGTAGCGCTTTCCGCCCGCCTTGAAGTCGCGCAGCCAGCCGAGCGCGGGGCCGATTGGGTGGATGTCGCTGATCAGCAGCGCGCCGCCGGGGCGGGTCACGCGGCGCAACTCGGCGAGCGCGGGGCCGAGCGCTTCGAGATGGCCGATGACCAGGCCGCAGACGGTGAGGTCGGCCAGCGCATCGGGCAGGGGCAGGGCGGTGAGGCGGGCCTGAGCTACCTGCAGCGGAGCGCTGCCAGATGGCACCGCGGCGGCGCGCTGCAGCATCGCCGGGGAGAGGTCGACGCCGGCCGCGCGGGTGGCGCCGCGGCGCAGCGCGTGACGCATGTAGCGGCCACTGCCGCAGCCGGCGTCGAGCACGGTGAGGCCGGTGAGGTCGGCAGGCATCAGTTCCAGCATCGCGCGCTCCTCGGCCTGCATCACCGGGTTGTGCGCGTGCGCCGGGTATTCGGGCGCCCACAGCGCGTAGGCGGCCAAAGGATCGAGCACGGGGGGCAGCGACATCAGCGCGCTCCGGCGACGGCGAAACATGGCGCGCTGGCCGTGGCACCGGCGGCCAGGCCCGGTTCGAGCGCGAGCAGTGCGCCGTCGGCCAGGCGGCGGTCGATGAGTTTTGGACGGCCATCCAGTGTGACCGGCACGGTGTCGATACCGAAGGCGGCAAACCAGTAAGCGAAGTCGGGATCGGCGATGCGCGGAACGCCATCGCGCACGACGGCGCGGATCTCGCTGCGGGTGAGGCCGAGCAGGTTGCGCACCGGATCGCCGCCCCGGTCCTCGACGATGAGCAGGTCCGCGTACGCGCCGGGCGACAGGCGGCCGCGGCCGGGAAGGCCGAGGATGCGTGTGGCGTCGCGCGTGGCCAGGTCGAGCAGCTGCGCGGGCGTGAGGCCGTAGCGGTCGAGCGCGAGGCGCAACTCTTCCAGCAGGTCACGCTCGCCGCTCAGGCGCGAGTCGCTGCCCAGCAGCAGGCGGCCGGCTTCGCACAGCCGGCGCGGGTCGAGGGTGTGGCCGAGCAGGGCGCGGTTGCTGCCGGGGCACCAGACCACCGCGGCGCCGCCGGCGATGACGCGCTCGATGTCGCGCGCACTCAGGCCCACGCCGTGCACCAGCACGCTGTTGGCGGCGAGGCAGCCGAGGCGGTCCAGTTCGGCCAGTTCCGCGCGCGCGACCGCGTCGGTGCCTTCTGCGAGGTGGATCATCCACGGACGGTCGGGCGGCGTGGCGGCGAAGCTTGCGCACACCGGCGGGCCGTAGTTGGGGCCGGCGAGTGCGTAGCTCCACTCGAAGTCGCGCAGCAGGGCGACCGGGAAGTCGGGGTCGTCGAGCGAGGTGTGCCAGGGATCGTGGTGGACCACGCAGGTGGTGCCGGCGAGCAGGTTCTTGAGTGCACCGTGGCGCAGGCGCAGGGCCATGGGTCGTGCCAGCGCGGCGATCACCGACGGCTCGGCGAAGTGCGCCTGGAACGCGTCGATCCACGCGTAGCTGTTCGGGAAGGGCGCACCGCTGCGCAGCGGAGGCACCGCGTTGATGTGCAGGTGCTCGTGCGCGTTGATCAGGCCGGGGAAGACCAGGTGGTCGCGCAGGTCGATACGCAGGGCGGTCGTCCACGCGGCGGGCGCCATCTTTCCACGGTGGATGGCCAGTGCGCCCCGCGCCACGCCGCTGCCGCTCCACCAGCCGGCGGCGAGCAGCAGCGTGTCGGGGCGGGCGCGCGGGTCCATGCCGTCAGCGCCGCTGCATCACGATCAGGAAGTGATCGCCCATGCCGCGCAGCAGCGGCCAGCCGCCGAGGCGGTCGTCGAGGCGGCCGAGCCGTTCGGATGCGGCGGGGTGGCGGCGGCAGAACTCGACCAGGTAGGGCGGTGGCAGGAACAGGCTGAGCGCGCGGTGAGAGGCGAGCGTGAAATGCGCGGCGAAGGCGCGGTGGAACTCGCGCGGCGAGTAGTAGCGCGTCCAGATCACGTGGCGATTCATGCCCACCGCCATCGGCTTGCGCGCAAAGCGCACCGCGGCGCGACGGAAGCGGCCGCGGATCGCGTAGTGGCCCAGCTCCCACGGGCAGAGGCGGCCGATCACCGAGAACACCAGTTTCCCGCCGGGGCGCAGCAGGCGCGCGCAGTCGTCAGCGACGGCGCCCAGATCAGGGGCGCAGTTGAGCGGGCCGAAGTTGGAATAGATGCCGTCGAACTCGCCGCTGAGGCGGTCGAGCTGCTGCACGCCGAGATGGGCGGTGGCGACCTGGCTGGCAAGACCGCTGGCAGCGGCGCGCGCGTGGGTGCGCTGGACCATCTGCGGGGACCAGTCGGTGGCCAGCACGCCGTAGCCGCGGCGGGCGAACTCCACGGCGTCCAGGCCGGTGCCGCAGCCGAGGTCGAGCAGGCGCGAGCCGGGCGGGAGTTCGCGCTGCACGGTGTCCCACAACTGCACGCGCATGCGCTGGATCAGTTCGTTGTTGCCGCGCGGACCGTCATAGTCGGGCGCGACGCTGTCAAAGGCGCGCTGGGTGTCGAGCAGTTGGGCCTCGCTCAGCGTCCCGTGGGGCGCGATGGGCGGGGCGAGGGGGAGTGGGCGGTTCATGCTGTCCTCGCGTGGCGCCATGCGCAGGCCGCTGGCGTTCCGTGGCTCGACCGGTGAGTGCCGGGTGCGCGGGGTGGGGTTGAACCTGAGGTGCAGGGCGTTGCGCCCCGTCTCCTGGGAAAAGGTTCGGGGTCACCGTCCTGTCCAGACCTTCGAAAAGCCTCCAGCCTTCGTGGTCACGGTAGGAGCCCGCTTGCGGGCGATGCTTTCGGTGAACCCAAACGGATCGCCCACGAATGGCCCCTTTTTCTACCTGTGGACCAGCGGTTCCCTACCTGCCCGCTCACTCTGGGCGTAGGCCCCCAGTGCTGGAGTCGAAGGGTCATCCGCGACCCGCATCCCCGCCCGCCGTGCCGCATTGCGCGCCACCGCCGCCACGAGTCCCAGACCCAACCCGAGCACCAGGCCGGCAGCCAGGAGCAGCACGCGGTTCGGATACACCGGATGGTCCGGCACGTAGATTGGCCAGGCGAGCGTGGTCTCGTAGGAGTAGCTGGCCGTCAGCCGTGCCTTCAGATCGCTCACTGTCTGCTGCAGGTTGCGCACCTCCTGGTTGCTGCCGCTCAACACCATGCTGGCGAGCATCAGATCCTGCCGGCTCTGCGAACCCGTGATCGCCTGCCGCAACCGGTCGCGCTCGGCGGTCGCTTCCCGCAGCTGCGCCTGCGCCTGGCTCAGCCGCGCCTTGGCCAGCTCCAGCGGCTCGGCCATCAGGCCTTCATGCAACCGGTGCAGATGCTCGAACGTGACCTGCACGAAGCGCTGCGCCTGCGCCGGCGAATACCCGCGCAGGGTCAGCTTGAGCAATCCGGCATAAGGCGAGGGCGCGAGGTCGAAGCTGCCGCGGTACAGATGCGCCTCGCGCGAGCGCGGCGACAGTCCCATGTCATGCAGCACCGCGTCCTGGAACTCGCGCGTCTCCATTCGCTCGATCACGCGCTGGAACGGCTCGATGCGCGGGTCCTCGCCCGCCGGCACCGGCCCCAGTTGGCCGGGCCGGATCCACGCGGTCGCCTCGTAGCGCGGTCGCGCCGCCTGCGCGAAGAAGATCGCGGCGGCCAGCACCACCACCGCCACGGCGATGAACCAGCGCCATTCGCGACGCAGGATTCGCCACAGGTCGATCAAGTAGATCTCGTCGTGTTCCATGGGTAGGCACTCGGGTCGGGCGGGACAGGGGCGCGGACGGGCAGCCACGCGGCGAACAGCTGCATCAACAGGCACAGCACGATGAAGTCGACGTTGGTCCAGATGAACGCCTGCGGCGCGAACGGCGCCATCAGGCAGACGTAGGCCATGCGCAGGAAGATCAGCAGCCCGAACAGCGGCACGTTTGGCCACAGCCGGCGCACGCTCCAGTGCAGCCACAGGTAGAGCACGAACACCGACGCCGCCGCACTTGCCGGGCCCCAGGCCATCAGGAACGGGAAGAATTCGGTGCCGACGTTGACCGTCGGGGAGTCCAGCGGAATGGGCGTGCCGGCGGTCGCCACCGAGCCGCTCAGCGGCACCGTCTGGTGGATCAGGAAGCTGGCGTCGAGGTAGTGCTTGGCCTGGATCGCCCCGAAGTTGTACGGCCCGGCGCTGATGTAGAGCAGCAGCCACTTGATGCCCTGCGGCGAGGCGCGATAGACGTCGCCGAAGGGCAGCGTCAGGCCCTCCAGCGGGCCGGAACGCAGCATGCCAAGCACCGAGAACACCGTGGCGCCGGCCAGCGCGATCAGCACGACGCGCTTCCACGGCAGCGGCGCATGCTCGTCCCGCCGCAGCACGATCACCAGCGCCAGTGCGAACAGCCCGTTGAGCAGTCGGTTGCGGTCGATCACCAGCACCGGGAAGACCAGCCCCGCGACCACCAGCGACCAGCGCAGCCAGCGCTTGCGCGCGCACAGCAGGCCCACTGGCGGCAGTACCCAGCACATGTCCGAGATATGCCGGATGTGCTCGCGGCCACCTTCCATCGTGGCGTAGGCATGCGGGTCGTCCACCAACGCCACCGGGAACAGCAGCAGGTCCAGCAGGCAGAAGCCGAGCACGGCCAGCGCGAAGGCCAGCGCCACGAACGCCTCGCGCGTGCCGGCGTACTGGCGCAGGCGGAAGCGCGCCAGCGGCGGCAACCGGTTGCCGGCGAGCAGGTCGAGCAGCAGCACGGCGCCGGCGCAACTGGCCAGCAACGTGATGCCCTCGCCGTAGCCTTCCGGCAGGTGGTAGGTCATCACGGTCACCGCGCAGGCGAACAGCAGCGGCACCGCGAGCCAGAGGGAGGGAAGACGCAGCAACCTCATGCGTGCCTCGCGAGGGTCGGTGGCGAGGGCAGGCCGATGCGGGCGAGCGCAGCCAGGGCGAGATAGGCGGCCATGTGCCAGGCGAGCGCCAGCGGTCGGTGGCGCAGGAAGGCGATCTTGGCGCCGATGTAGTGCGCCTGCGCCTCGAGCCGGGTGCGATCGGTGCCCTCGAACAGGGCCAGATGACGCAGCGCGACGTGGCGCGACTCGGCCAGGTTCGACACGCGCGTGGCGACGTGCCGGGTCTTGCTGAGGTTGGCCTCGTGCATGCGGTAGGCGCACACGCGCACGTCGACGAAACCCAGAGCGTCGCGCGCGGCCAGGCGCAGGAAGAAATCCCAGTCGTCGATGCGCAGGCCTTCGGTCCAGCCGCCGAAGCGTTGCAGTGCGTCGCGCCGCAGCAGCACCACCGCGCCGCCGACCGCCCACTGCCCGATCACCGCGCGGCGGATGCCGGCGTCGGTGCGGTAGAGCCGTTTGTCGGCACGGTGCAGGCCGCACATGCCGCTTTCGTGCAGGACCCGCTCGTGCGGGTCGACCACGATCGAATCGCCGACCACCGCCTGCTTGCGCGGGTAGGCCTGCAGGTAACGCACTTGCGCTTCCAGTCCGCCGGGCAGGAAGTAGTCGTCGCTGGCGCCCAGGCGCAGGAACTCGCCCCGTGCCAGCGCGGCCAGCTCGTTGAGCGTGGCGGCCACGCCCTTGTTCGGTCGACGCAGGAAGCGCACGGGAACCGCGCCTTCGTGTTCGGTCACCCAGGCTGCGATGCGCTCGCCGGTGCCGTCGGTCGAGCCGTCGTCGATGATCACCAGCTCCTTCGCCGGCCACGGGTCTTCGAGCACGCTGTCCAGGCAGCGCCGCACGAAGCGCTCGTGGTTGAACGCGGGGATCAGCACCGAGACCAGCGGCATGTTCATGGCCGCTCCAGGTAGCGTCGCGCCAGGACCAGGGTGAAGCCTAGGTACAGGGCGTAGTTGGCGCTGAACGCGTACACCGCGCCGACCAGCCCGAAGCGTGCGGTGAGCAGGTGCACCAGCACCAGGTAAGTCAGCGCGAACACGCATTCGGAGGCGACGAACAGCCGCGTCATCGCCTTGGCCAGCATCACGTAGGAGGGCACGAACGAGGCGATCTTGATCACGTCGCCGATGAGCTGCGGCCCGTACAGCGTGTTGGCCAGCGCGAAGTCGCTGGTGAACAGGAAGCGGGTGATCCATCCGCGCGCGAGCCAGATCGCCAGCGCCAGCGCGACCACCACCGGCATCAGGAAGCGCCAGCCCTGCAGCAGCTCGTGCGCCAGCGCGTCGCGCTCGTGCGTGGCGGCGAGCTTGGGCAGGTAATAGATGTTGATCGCCGCGGTGAGGAACAGCAGGTAGGCGTCCGACACCCGCGTCACCGCCTGCCAGTAGCCGGTGCCCACCCAGCCGAACTGCGCGGCCAGGTGCGAGCGCACCGCGATGTTGACCAGCGGCGAGAGCACCGCCGAGCTCAGCGTCATGACCGAGAAGGCCGCCAGGCGCGCGGTCATCTCGCGGTCGAAGCGCGCCTTCCACATGCCGGGGCGGAAGTACGGGCTGCGCCGGAACGCTGGCAGGCCGATCGCCAGCCACAGCACCTGGCCCAGCACCAGCGCCAGCAGCGCGCCATACAGGTGCAGCCACGCCGACAGCAGCAGCGCCACCGTGATGCTGGCCGCCGAGCCAAGCACCTGCACCAGCGCGAGGCGCCGCACGTCCATGAAGCCGTTGATCACCGCGAGCAGATAGTTGACCAGCGCGATGCCCAGCTGCGCGACGGCCAGCGTGCGGATCAGGCCCTGGTAGCGCGCGTCGTCCAGCAGCCACAGCGCGAGCGGGCGGCTGCACAGCAGGGCCAGGCAACCGATCAGGCAGGAGGCGCACAGGGCGTACCACAGCGCCGAGGCCAGCAGCCGCGAGAGCTTGGCCGGATCCTCGCGGTACTCGGCCACGTACTTCACCAGCCCGGCACTGATGCCACCGCCGGCGAGCACTGCCAGCAACGACATCAGGCTCATGAACTGGCCGAGCTTGCCGATGCCCTCGGGCCCGGCGAAGGAGGCCACCAGCTTGACCACCACCAGTGCCGCGACCAGCCGCGCCGCGGTGGCGGCGGTGGAGTAAAGGGTTGCCCGGGCGATGTTCATGCCGGGCTCCGGAACGCGTTGACCGCGGCAATGACGTGTGCGACGTCGGCATCGGTGAGCGTCGGGCCCATCGGCAGGCTGAGCACTTCCTTGTGCAGGCGTTCGGCCAGCGGCAGGTGCACGTCGAGGAGTCCGGCATAGGCCGGCTGCCGGTGCGGTGGCACCGGGTAATGCACCTGGGTCTGGACGCCGCAGGCGAGCAGGTGGCGTTGCAGCGCATCGCGATGGCGGCAGCGCAGGACGAACAGATGCCAGGCATGCGCCTCCTCCTGCCCCACGAGGGGCAGGGCGATGCCCGGATGGCGGATGGCGGCGAGGTAGCGCCGCGCCACCTCGCGGCGCAGCCGGGTGTCGTCGTCGGCGTACTTGAGCTTGACCCGCAGCAGCGCCGCCTGCATTTCGTCCAGCCGCGAGTTGGTGCCGCGCAGGCAGTGCCGGTACTTCACCTCCGAACCGTAGTTGCGCAGGGCGCGCACGCAGTGGGCGAGGGCGTCGTCGTCGGTGGTGACCGCGCCGGCATCGCCGAGCGCGCCCAGGTTCTTGGCCGGGAAGAAGCTGAAGCCGGCTGCATCACCGAGGGCACCTGCACGGCAGTTTCCCAGGGCGGCGCCGTGCGCCTGTGCGGCGTCCTCGATCAGCAGCAGGCCGTAACGGTCGGCCAGTTCCCTCAGCGCCGGCATGTCGGCGAGCCGGCCGTACAGGTGAACCGCCATGATCGCCCGCGTGCGCGGCCCGATCGCCGCCTCGACGCATCCCGGATCGAGGTTGAAGCTGGCCGGATCCGGTTCCACCGGCACGGGCACCAGCCGGTTGGCGCTGATCGCCAGGAAGCTGGCGATGAAGGTGTTGCCGGGCACGATCACCTCGTCCCCCTCGGCAAGGCGGCCCAGCTCCATGTAGCCGCGCAGCATCAGTGCGAGTGCGTCCATGCCGTTGCCGACGCCGATCGCGTAGCGTACGCCGCACCAGGCAGCGAACTCGTGCTCGAACGCGGCCACTTCGTCGCCCAGCACGTACCAGCCCGAGTCGATCACCCGTGCGGCCGCGGCCTTCAACTCCTCGGCATGACGGGCATTGACCGCCTTGAGGCTCAGGAACGGCACGTCGATGTGCGGCATTTCCATCACAGCGGCCATTCGTAGAAGTCGTGCACTACGGCGCGCGCGCCGAACCGTTCCTTCTGCGTCACCAGGCCGCCGTTGAGTACGCAGCCTTCCTGCTCGGTGGAGATGCCGAAGCTGAAGTAGTGGCGATCGGCATAGACGCTACCGATCAGTTCGCCGAGCAGCAGGCTGAGCGCGGCGGTGCGGCGGCCCGCCTCGGAGGTGGCCATGTATTGGGTGTGCACCACGCGGCCGAAGTCGTAGACGAGCGCACCGGCCTGCAGCTCGTCGCCGACGTGCGCGGTGTGGAGCAGGATCTGGCGCGGGAAGCGCGACTGCAGCAGGCGCAGCTCCTCCAGGCTGTGCGTAGGGGTCGCCTCGTGGCGCTTGAGCACCTCGCTGAGCAACGCGTGGAAAGCCACCAGGTCGCCACCGGCTTGCGTCCGCACGCCGGCCTCGCGTGCGTGGCGGATGTCGCGGCGGCGCTCGGCGGAGAAGCGATAGCCCTCGCGCAGCGCGATGACCGAGGACAGGTCGCGCCGCACCAGCCGGGCGCCCAGGCGGTGCAGCGCGTAAAGGTCCTCCTCGGCCGGGTAGGCGTGGTAGGCCGAGGGCACCGCCTTGTAGAGCACACGGCGCATGCCGGCGGCGCGGTAATGCGCCGCCATCTGCGTGAACACCGCCAGCGTGCTTTCGGCGCGCAGCGCGGAGGTGGAGAGCAGCCCGGCATACGTGAGGCCGCCGTGGCTGCTGACCACGCGGCCCTCGCAGCTGGCCGGGAAGGCGGCAACCAGCTCGCCGTCGCGCTCGATGAGCAGCGAGCAGTCGGTGAAGCGGTCGGCGTGGTAGTCCATGTAGCCGCGCCGGTGCAGCAGGTTGCCGGTGCGCGAGCGCGCCACCAGCGCGTCCCAGGCCGCCGCATCGGCCGGTGTGTAGGGCCTAAGCCGGAACATGGGCGGCATCCGCGGGCGCATGCACGCGCGCCTCGGCCACGCCGAAGCCGTCCACGCCCATGTCGTTGCCGTTGTAGAACATCAGCAGCCGGTCGTGCTGGAGCAGCAGCGCGGGGTAGCAGATCGTGCGCGAGTCCCAGCCGCTATCGGACAACGAGAGGCCCAGGCTCTCGTCGCGGCGCTCCCACGCCAGGCCGTCGTCGCTCACCGCCACGCCGGGGAAGTATTCGCCGGTGCGGTTGCCGCGGGTGAAATACATGACGTAGCGGCCGTCCAACCGGTACACCCGCGGGCGGCCGATGCGGTATTCGCTGCCGCGAGGCCGCAGGCAGACCTGGTCGCTGCGCGGGATGACATCGAGGCTGGCCGTTTCCGCGTGGCGGATGTGGTAGCGCGGGAAGGGCTTGCCGTCGATGGGTTCCCAGTCGTCGCCGACGGCGTACCAGAGCCGCCAGCGGCCCGCCGCGTAGTGCGCCGAATGCACCGCCGCGATCGTGCTGCGACCGGGGGCGCGGTCGAGGATCGGCGTCTCCTGCACGCGACGGAAGTGCTCGCCGCCGTCGCAGGAGACGGCCAGTCCTGTGAAGGCCAAGAACTTGGCGCGCGCCACGCGCTGGAAACCGACGTAGAACAGGTGCAGTCCGCCGGGGCCCTGGACGACGTCGCCCAGGATCATGCCGTTGTCGTCGAAGCAGCCGCCGCGGCCGATGTCGAGCACCGGCTCGCGGCTGACGCCGGTGACCACAGTGGGATCGTCCGCGCGCACGTCGACGTAGCCGATGCGGCTGACGCCTTCGGCGTCGCGGAAGCCGGCGTAGACGCGGATGCGCCCGTCATCCAGCGCCACCGGCGTGGGCGTCAGCGCCGAGTGGCGCATCCAGGCGCCCACGCTGCGGCGGGCGGTGTCGAACACCAGGCCCTTCTTCTGCCAGGCGAACATGGCCTACAGGCTCACGCCGAAGCTGGCACGGTTGGGCATCGCCCTGGCCGGCGAGCCGACGTAGACGCGGCCGGGCTCGGTGTCGCGGGTGACCAGCGCGCCGGCGCCGATGACGTTGTAGGGAGCGACCTTCACGCCGTCGTTGAAGGTGGCGTTGACGCCGATGAAGCTGCCTTCGCCGATGCGGCAGTAGCCGGAGATCACCGCGTGCGAGGAAACGAACACGTGATCCTCGATCACCGTGCGGTGGCCCACGTGGTTGCCGCTCCACAGCACGCAATCGTCGCCCACGCGCACGAACGGCTGGATCACGTTGTGCTCGAAGATGAAGCAGTTCTCCCCGATCTGGGCGTTGCGCCACACGAAGGCGCGCGAGCTCACGTAGGTGGCAAGCCGGTAGCCGCGTTGCCTGGCTTCGAGGTAGAGGCGCCGTCGCAGGCGGTTGAGCTGGCTGGCCGGGATTGCCACGAACAACTCCACGTCGCCGGGCGGGTAGTGCTGTTCCAGCGTTTCCCACGCCAGCACCGGGCGGTCGGCCAGTTGCGGCTGTGCCAGGTACTCGCGTTCGACGCTGAAGGCCAGCACGTCGTAGTCGCTGTCGTGCTGGAAATATTCGCAGGCGATCTGCGCGAACTCGCCGGCGCCGACGAGGACTAGCGGTCGAGACATGCCACCAGCCCCGCGGGATAGAGCCCGGCGTTGACCTCTTTCAGAAAGAGGTCGTAGTCGGTGATGTAGTCCTCCGGGTCGTACGGCTGGTCGGCCAGCACCATCAGCACGCAGTCGTCGCTGAAGTCGTACAGCTCGCGCCAGACCATGCGGCCGAGCAGCAGGCCTAGGGAGGGATCATCGAGCAATACCTCGGTCGGGCCGCTGCCGTCGTCGAGCAGGATCTTCACCGAGCCGCGCACGGTGATCGCCAACTGGTTGAGGTGGCGGTGTGCGTGACGCCCGCGATGCACGTTCTGGCACGTGGCGAACAGGTAGTACACGCGGCGGATGGGGAACGGCACGTTCCGCTCCGGCTCCAGGGCAATGAGCATGCCCCGGTGGTCCCCGTGCGACTGCAACTGGATGCGCTTGATGTCCATGCTCGGGTCAACGGATGCGTCGTGGACGACTCACCTGGCTTGAGTGCCGGGCGGTTGGCGGAAGGTTGTGGCGGAGGGTGAGGGGCCGCGAAGAACTCGAGCCCTCTCCCCTGCGGGGAGAGGGATGGGTGAGGGGTCGGGGCTCGCGGGAAAGGTGGTTGATGCGCTCGGGCATCGCGAGCAGCCCGCGCTTCGTGGGGGCTGTTTCGCAAGAGTGGCCCCTCACCCCAGCCCTCTCCCCGGAGGGGAGAGGGAGCAAAAGCGGGCGGCTCCTCCTGTGCCTGGAACTTCTGAGCCCTCTCCCCTGCGGGGAGAGGGTTGGGTGAGGGGTCGGGGCTCGCGGGAAAGGTGGTTGATGCGCTCGGGCATCGCGAGCAGCCACGCTTCGTGGGTGGCTGTTTCGCAAGAGTGGCCCCTCACCCCAGCCCTCTCCCCGGGGAGGAGAGGGAGCAAAAGCGGGCGGCTCCTTCTGTGCCTGGATTCCTGAGCCTCTTCCCGGAGGGAGAGGGAGCAGAGGCGCGGCAACCTTTGGTGCCTGGCCCGGCACTCATCCGCCTGAAACCAGGGACGCGAACAGGGGCTCATGGCAGCGGCAGACGGCAAGGCTGACGAGGACAGCGGTGGCATCGCGGGCCTGTCCCCATCCGCGCGCGGCGCGACGATCCCCGTCACTGCCCGGCCGCGCGCACTGGTCGGGTCGCACTGGCTCACCGTGCTGTTTCTGGTGCTCGCCGCGGCGGTGATCCTCGCGCGCAGCGGCATCGACGCGCGCGCCTGGCGCAACGGACTGCTGGACGTCCATCGCCACCTGGGCCTGTGCGTGCTGCTCCTGTTTGGCGTGCGCATCGCGCTGCGCTTCCGCTGGGGTCCTTTGCCTGACCTCGCCAACGCTCACCGTACGCATCGCGCTGCGGCCGGATTCACCCACGCCGCGCTGTACGCCGCGTTGCTGGCGCTGCCGCTGCTCGGCTGGGCGCTCAGCGATGCACAGGGCAAGCGGGTGCATTTCCTCGGGCTCTCTTTGCCACGCCTGGTGGAACCGGATTTCGACCTCGCCGACCAGTTGCTGGTGTGGCACCAGGACGCGGCATGGGTGCTGCTCGCGCTCGCCCTGCTGCACGTGTCGGCCGCGCTCTGGCATCACTTCGTACTGCGAGATGCCGTGCTTCGCGGCATGTGGCCCCGGCGCCGCTGATCGACAGGACAACCTTTGCCGTTCCGGAAACCAAGGAGTCTCCATGCCGTTTCTTCCCGATCGCCTGCAACTGCGGCACGCACGGGCATTGCCTGTCTGGCTCCTGGTACTCGCGTTGCTGGTTGCCAGCGGCTCGGTACAGGCGACCGCGGCGTTCGCGCGGCAGACCGGCTCGGCCTGCGCGGATTGCCATGCGGCCGCCTACGGCCCCGCGCTCACACCCTACGGCATGCGGTTCAAGATCAACGGCTTCACCGAGACCAACGGCGAGGGCACCAAGCTGCCGCTGGCCGCGCAGCTGATCGCCCAGTACACCAACCCCGCGCGCGGCCACAGCACGACCAACCTCACCGAGGCGGACCTGTTCCTGGCCGGCCGGCTGACCGAGCACGTGGGGGGCTTCGTGAAGATCGAGGCCGACCACGAGGGCGATGGCGGCTACAACACCAGGCTGAGCAACGTCGACCTCCGCTACGTGGCGCACGACCTCACGTTCGGCGGGCGCGACCTGGTGCTCGGCGTGAGCGTGAACAACAACCCGAGCTTCGACGATCCGATCGGTGCGTTGCCCGCCCCGGCCTACCTCGGCCCGCCCGGCGTCACCGGCACCCTGCTCAACCCCTCCAGTCCCGGTTCGCTCGCCAACCGCGTGGTCGGCGGCGGCGTCTATGGCTTCTACGATGCGCAGTGGTACGCGGAAGTCGGCAGCTACCGCTCGCTTTCCGCCTCGCAGCAGGACGACCTGGGTTACTCGCGCTCGGGCGACCCGGGCAGGTTGAGCGGCACCGGCTACCTGCGGCTGGCCTGGATGAAGGACCTCAAGCGACAGTTCTTCTCCGCCGGTGTGGTGGCGCTGACGACGCAGCGCCGACTACCGCGCAGTGCGGCGGCGGACGACATCACCGACCTCGGCTACGACCTCACTTACCAGTACCTGGGCAACCGCGACCACATCGTCCAGTTGAACTACGTCAACATCATGGAGCGTCGCCACTACGGCAGCGCGCCGGCGATCGGCGGCCTGGTCGCGCCCACCCACGCCACGGCGCACGACCAGGTACTGACGGCCACCTACACCTTCCGGCAGAGCTACGGCATCAGCGCCACGCACCTGATGAGCACCGGCTCGCGTGACCCGGTGCGCTACGGGCCGCTCGGTGATCCGGCCACCACCAGCAACCTGTTCAGCCTGTACTGGACGCCGTTGGGCAAGGACGGTTCGTGGACCGCCGTGGCGAACCTCAAGCTCGCCGTGAGCTGGTTCCGCTTCACCCGGTTCAACGGCCGCCGCTCCAACATCTTCGGCGCCCCGCCGGGTGCGCCGGGCACGGACGCGTCGGACCTGAACGCGTTCTTCGTATCCGCCAGCGCCATGTTCTAGCCGCCATGTTCCAGCCGCCATGTTCCAACCACGGGTGGCCGGTTCCGCGCCGGCCGCCTCCGGGAGAATGCCATCGACGGGAGTGTCATGTGAGCAAGCTGTTCTTGCGGCGTCGACTGCCGCTCATCGCCGCAAGCGGGGTCCTGCTGGGCGCGCTGGCGGGCCCGCGGCCGGTCCACGCCGGCGATGCCGCCGCCGGGGCGGACGTGTTCCGTTCCGAGTGCAGCGAATGCCACAGCATCCGCCAGGGTCGCAACAAGAAGGGCCCGAGCCTGTTCGGCATCGTCGGGCGCCACGCCGGCGCGCTGCCGGACTACCACTATTCGGAGGCGCTCCAGCGGGCCGACTGGACATGGACGCCCGAGAAGCTTCGGTGGTACCTCGCGCAGCCGGCCAGGCAAGCCAATCCGGGCACGAAAATGAAATACGATGGCCTGGATGACGCCGAGCAGCGTGACGATCTCATCAGCTTTCTTGGCACGGTGCGCTGACCCCGGCCAGGGCTGGCGCGTTCCGTTTTCGCGACCGGGGCGACGCGTGCTGCTCGCCGCACTTGCGCTGCTCGCGCTGGCCTCGCCGTCCGGTCCGTTGCATGCCCAGGCCAGTCCGTTCGCGGGCACGGTGGCGCTCACCTCGCAGCTGGTCGATCGCGGCCTGCCGATCACCTCGAACCGGCCCGTCCTGCAGGGCGAGCTGGACTGGAGCGCGCCCAGCGGCTGGTCGCTCGGCGCGGCAGCGGCCAGCGAGATGCGCTCGACGCGGCTGGCCGAGGGCCTGCTTCACGTGGCGTATTCCTGGCCCGTGTCGACCAACTGGCAGATGCAGGCGAGCGTCCTCTACTACGACGCGCCGCGGCGCGGGCGCTCGCGCGGCTACCGGCGGGTGGAGGCCGACCTGGCGTGGATCTACCGCGACATCCTCACCTTCAACCTGGCCGCCCTGCGCGCGGTCGGCAGGCCGGATGCGCATACCAACCCGGCGGCGGAGGCCAACCTGCGCTGGCCGCTGACGCGCCATCTGTCGCTGCTGGTGGGGGGAGGCGTGGCGCGCTTCCAGGGCAGCGCCTACGGTTATTACCGCTACTACGGCGAGGGTCCGGGCTACTACCGTTACGGCCAGGCGGGGCTGGCGTGGCGCCGCGACCGATGGCGTGTCGAGCTCGACCGCATCGCTACCGACGGCGCGCCCGCGGCGCGGCGGGGCACCGGCGGCCTGTCGCCCTGGATGGCCTCGGTGTCCTGGTCTTTCTGAGCGCCCCGGAGCAACCTTTTCCGCCCATACCGGCACCTACCGGGCAAATGGCCGCCTTTGCACCGTAGCCTGAGCCGTCCCATGAACGACGCCGACACCCACGATGACGAAACCGACCGCATGCTGCTCCAGCGCATGGCCACGGGCGATCGCGCCGCGCTGGCGGTGCTCTATCGCAGCTACCACGGCCGGCTGTGCCGCTTCCTGTCGCGGTTGACCCGCCGGCCGGACGTGATCGAGGAAGTGATCAACGACTGCTTCTGGATCGCCTGGCAGAAGGCCGCCGGTTTCCGCGGCGACTCGCGCGTGTCCACCTGGATCATGGGCATCGCCTATCGCTGCGGGCTGAAGGCCCTGCGCCAGCACGGCGACGAGCCGATCGAGGACGATCCGGCCCGCGACGAGCGCGCCTCGGCGCACGACCCCGGCGAGGACCGCGAGCTGCGCGACTGGCTGGCCAAGGGCCTGGAGCGGCTGTCGGTCGACCAGCGCGTGGTGGTCGAGCTGGTCTACGGCGTGGGTCACAGCCTCGACGACGTGGCGGTGATCATGCAATGCCCGGTGGGAACGGTGAAGGCGCGTCTTTTCTACGCGCGGGTGAAACTGCGCAACGTACTGCCGGCGCTGGCCGGCGAGTCGATCCAACATCAAGAGAACGTGCCATGACATTCCCGAACAGGTGCGCCCGTGCCTGGGAGGCCATGCCCTGGGTCCTGCAGGGCACCGCGGCGCCGCACGACAACGAGTGGCTGGCGCAGCACCTCGCGCAGTGCGAGGCCTGCCGCACCGAATTCGAACAGCAGAGCCGGCTGCGGCTGGCGCTGTCGCTACCGGCCGAGGTCGGGCTCGACCCGAATGCGGGGCTGGACCGCCTGATGGCGCGGCTGGACCAGCCCGAACCGGTCGCGCAGCCCGCGCGCGCCAGCCCGTGGCTGAGCCGGGCGCTGGTCGCGGCGGTGCTCGTGCAGGCCATCGGCATCGGCATCCTCGGCGCGAAACTGTGGTCCGAGCATCCCGCGCCGGTCTACCGCACGTTGAGCCAGGATGCCGCGCCGGCGGTGCAGGGCTCGATCCACGTGGTGCCTGACGCCGGCATGAAGCTGGCCGACTGGGATGCGCTGCTGCGCGGCCTGGACCTGCAGGTCGTCGACGGGCCCAACGACGTGGGCGCCTACACGGTGGTGGCGATCCGCGGGTCGGCGCAGGACACGCTCAAGCGCCTGCGCGCCACGCAGGGCATCCGCCTGGCCGAGCCCGCCGACCGCCGGCCATGAAATTCCGCCACGCCTGGGCACTCGTGCTGGCCGTACTCGCGCTGGGCCTGGCCGGCTGCGCGTCGACGCGGACGGCAACGCGTGCGCCGGGCGATCCCGTCGCGACCACCTCGGTCGCTTCCATGGACAGCGGACGCGACATCGTGCTCGCCGTGGCCAACCCGCTCGATCCGCCACCCATGCACGCCGGTTCCAGCCTGCTCGGCTACGCCGCGCCCGCGCATTACGGCGCGGGACGACGCGCCGCGTCCACGCTGACCGACCTGCAGCAGCTCTACGGCTGGACCGAGGTCGCCGGCTGGCCGATCAAGGCGCTCAAGCTCTATTGCATCGTGCTGCAGCCGCCGCCGGGCACCAGCCGCGAGGCGATGCTGCAGGCGCTGGCGAAGGACCAGCGCGTCGCGCTGGCCGAGCCGCTGCACGAGTACGCCACCTACGCCGACCAGGCGACGCAACCGCAGCGCTACAACGACCCCTATGCCGACCTGCAGCGCGGCTTCGTCGAGACCGATGCGGCGCTTGCCCACAGCACGAGCCAAGGGCGGGACACGCGCGTCGCCGTGGTCGATACCGGCGTGGACGTAGCTCACCCCGACCTCAAGGGCCGCGTCCTCGCCACGCAGAACCTGGTCAACGACGATGCGCGCGCGTTCCGGGACGACCGTCACGGCACCGAGGTCGCCGGCATCATCGCGGCGACCGCGAACAACCGGCAGGGCATCGTCGGCATCGCCCCGGACGCCGCGCTCAGCGTCTACAAGGCCTGTTGGTACGCCGGCGCGGGCGCTGGCGCGCGCTGCAACTCGTTCACGCTGGCCAAGGCGCTGGCGGCGATCATCGATACCGATGCGCGCGTGATCAACCTGAGCCTGGGTGGACCGGCCGATCCGCTGCTCGGGCAATTGCTCGGGCAACTGCTGGAGGAGGGCCGCATCGTGGTCACGGCACTGCCGCCCAGCGGCAACCTGGGAGGCTTTCCCGACGGTACGCCGGGCGTGCTGGTGGTCCGCACGACTGCCGACACGCCCGCCCCGGCTGGCGTGCTCAGCGCACCGGGGCACGACATCCTCAGCACCGAGCCGGGTGGGGGCTACGACTTCAGCTCGGGCTCCTCGATGGCCGCTGCGCACGTGAGCGGCATCGTCGCGTTGCTGCTTTCGCTCGATCCGCACCTGAGCGCGCAGTCGGTGCACCGCATCCTGCTGGACAGCAGCAAGCGCACGCCGGACGGACTGCAGGTGGACGCCGCCGCCGCCGTCGCACGGCTGCGCCGCTGACCTGACAGGCACCCAATCGCGCGGCCCCTGTAGGAGCGCACCTGTGCGCGAACGCGGTGCCGCGCCTTGCCGCCATGCCGGACATGGCGGTCGCGCACAGGTGCGCTCCTACATTCGCCTCGACGTTTGATGGTCGCAAGGCAGCCACCCACGCTCTCTCTGCAGGTAGGGGGAGGGGCAACAGCCCGCACAGCATCCGAGACGGTGTCGGGTGAGGCCCTACAGCGGCGTGAGGTTGGCGTAGGCCGCCACCAACCACTTGCTGCCGCTACCGGCGAAGTTGACCTGCAGCCGCGTGTGCGCACCGCTGCCTTCGGCGCTCACCACCACGCCCTCGCCGAAGCTCGGATGGCTGACGCGCTGGCCGAGCTTGACCGGCAGCTCCTCCTGCAGCGAGGACGTGTCGGTGTAGCGGCCGGCATACATCGGGCGACTGACCTGCACGCGCGGGCGCACCTCGTCGACCAGCTCCGGCGGCATCTCGGCCAAAAAGCGCGAGGGGCGGGCGAGCATCTCGGTGCCGTGCATGCGGCGCGACTCGGCGTGGGTCACCACCAGCCGCTCGCGCGCGCGGGTGATGCCGACGTAGGCCAGGCGACGTTCTTCCTCCAGCCGGCTCTCGTCCTCGGTCGAGCGCTGGCTGGGGAACAAGCCTTCCTCCATGCCGACCAGGAACACCAGCGGGAACTCCAGGCCCTTGGCCGAGTGCAGCGTCATCAACTGCACGCAGTCGTCCCAGGCCTCGCCCTGGCCCTCGCCGGCCTCGAGCGCGGCGTGGGAGAGGAAGGCGGACAGTTCGGTGAGCCCGGCCTCGACGTCCTCCGGCGTCATGGCGAAGCGGCTGGCGACGTTGACCAGTTCGTCCAGGTTCTCCACGCGCGCCTCGCCGTTGCCGCGGCTGTCCTTCTCGTAGTGGTCGCGCAGGCCGGTGTGGGTGATGGCGTGGTCCATCTGCTCGGCGAGCGTGAGGCTCTCGTGACCTTGAGCCCTCTCCCCTTCGGGGAGAGGGTTGGGTGAGGGGTCGTTCGGAGCGGGGACTTCCGGCAAGCCCGACCCCTCACCCCAACCCTCTCCCCCAGCTCCTATTCCATTCGGGGGAGAGGGAGCGAAGTCCTTAGCCATCTGGTCTATCAGCGCCAGGAAGGCTTTCACCGCGTTCTTCGCGCGGCCGGCCAGCTCGCGCCCATCGGTCAACTCGCCCAGCGCCGCTTCCCACATCGAGCTGCCCTCGGCCCGCGCACGCCGGCGCAGCACGTCCAGCGTGCGGTCGCCGATGCCGCGCGGCGGGGTGTTCACCGCGCGCTCGAACGCGGCGTCGTCGTGGCGATTGGCGGTCAGGCGCAGGTAGGCGAGCGCGTCCTTGATCTCGGCGCGCTCGAAGAAGCGCAGGCCGCCGTAGACGCGGTAGGGAATGCTGCGCTGGCTGAGCTGTTCCTCGAAGTTGCGCGACTGCGCATTGGAGCGGTAGAGGATCGCGCAGTCCTTCGCACTGCCGTGCTCGTTGACGTATTCGCGGATGCGTTCGATGACGAAGCGCGCTTCGTCCTGCTCGTTGTAAGCGGCGTACAGCGCGATGCGGTCGCCCTCCTCGCCGGCCGTCCACAGCTGCTTGCCCAGGCGTCCGCCGTTGCGTGCGATCACGCTGTTGGCGGCTTTCAGGATCGTCGCGGTGGAGCGGTAATTCTGCTCCAGCTTGATCGTGCGCGCGCCGGGGAAGTCGCGCAGGAATTGCTGCATGTTCTCCACCTTGGCGCCGCGCCAGCCGTAGATCGACTGGTCGTCGTCGCCGACGGCGAACACCTTCCCGACATTCCCGGCGAGCACGCGGATCCACGCATACTGCAGCGCATTGGTGTCCTGGAACTCGTCGATCAGCAGATAGCGCCAGCGCTGCTGGTAATGCTCCAGCACGGCCGGGTTCTTCAGCCACAGCTCGTGCGCGCGCAGCAGCAGTTCGGCGAAGTCGACCAGGCCGGCGCGCCGGCAGGCCTCTTCGTACGCCTGGTAGATCTGCACCAGCGTGCGGGTGACCGGGTGGTTGCCGTGCTCGATGGCGTCCGGGCGCTTGCCTTCGTCCTTCCAGCCGTTGATCTGCCAGGTGGCCTGGCGCGGCGGGAACTTCGCCTCGTCCAGGCCGAGGCCGGCAACCACGCGCTTGATGAGCCGCTGCTGGTCGTCGGCATCGAGGATCTGGAAACCTTCCGGCAGCCCGGCCTCGCGCCAGTGCCGGCGCAGCAGGCGGTGGGCGATGCCGTGGAAGGTGCCGACGGTGAGGCCGGTGGTGCCGCCGGGGATCAGCGAATCCAGCCGCGCGCGCATTTCGCCGGCGGCCTTGTTGGTGAATGTGACGGCCAGGATGGCCCACGGCGGCACCCGCTCGACCTGGGTCAGCCAGCCGATGCGGTGGGTCAGCACGCGGGTCTTGCCGGAACCGGCGCCGGCCAGCACCAGGTAGTGGCCGGGCGGTGCGCATACGGCTTCGCGCTGCGCGTCGTTGAGCGAGTCGATCAGGTACGAAACATCCATCGACCCATTGTACCGGCGCCTGTCAAGCGCGCCGCGCGAACGCGGCGCCGCAGGGCTTACCTTTTCTTGACGAAACCGCCGATGGTCAGCAGGCCGCCGACCACGATGCCGGCGATGCCGATCCACTGCGGCACAGCTCTCTCGTGCGTGGCCGAGATCCTGGCGGGGCCGAGCTGCGCCACCGTGTCGGTCTGCGTGTAGCTGCCGTTGCCCAGGGTCACCCAGATGCCCGCGACCAGCAGGATGATGCCGACGATGATGAGTCCTGCACGCATGAGCCGCCTCCACGGTTGAGTTCGGCCGATCTTAGCGGGCACGGCCGTGAACGGGCAAAAAAAAGCCCCGAAGGCTAGGGGGAACCTTCGGGGCCGGGGGTGGATGCGAAGCCCAGGGGAGAGGTTCGCATCCTGTGGCCCGCTCAGGGAGGTGGACGGGCCGGTGGATGCCGTTGCGTGCATCCGGAACCTTGGATGCGTCCGGGGTAGGAAAGTTTCAAGGGAAGGGCTCGGGATATCCGGAATAGGTCAGGATCCGTTCATTCGCACGAACTTGCTCCCTCTCCCCTTCGGGGAGAGGGCTCAAAAGCAGCGCGCTAGTGCGCCTGCTCCCAGTTCGCTCCGACGCCCACATCCACCACCAGCGGCACGGCAAGCTCGGCGGCGCCTGACATGCGCTCGATCACCGCCTGGCGCATGCGCTCCACCGACTCCTCCTGCACCTCGAACACCAGTTCGTCGTGCACCTGCATCAGCATGTGGGCGTCGGTGCGGTCGCGCAGATAGGCGCCCATGGCGATCATCGCCCGCTTGATGATGTCGGCCGCGCTGCCCTGCATCGGCGCGTTCACCGCGGCGCGTTCGGCGCCGGAGCGCAGCGCCTGGTTGCGCGCCTTGAGGTTTTCCAGATACAGCCGCCGGCCGAAGATGGTTTCCACGTAGCCGTCGCGATGGGCCTGCTCGCGGGTGGCGTCCATGAACGCGCGCACGCCGGCGAAGCGCGAGAAGTAGCGCGCCATGTAATCGCTGGCTTCGCCGCGATCGATCCCCAGTTGCCGCGCCAGGCCGAACGCGCTCATGCCGTACATCAGCCCGAAGTTGATCGCCTTGGCGGCGCGGCGCTGGTTGAGCGTGATGTCCTCCGGCGCCACGCCGAACACTTCGGCGGCGGTGGCGCGGTGCACGTCGCCGCCGCTCTTGAACGCACGCAGCAGCGCCTCGTCGCCGGACAGGTGCGCCATGATGCGAAGCTCGATCTGCGAGTAGTCGGCCGCCATTACCACCCAGCCCTCCGGCGCCACGAAGGCGGCGCGGATGCGCCGGCCCTCGTCGGTGCGCACCGGGATGTTCTGCAGGTTCGGATCGGACGAAGAGATGCGCCCGGTCGCCACGGCGGCCTGGTGATAGCAGGTGTGCACGCGGCCGGTGCGCGGGTTGACCATGGAGGCCAACTTGTCGGTATACGTCGAGCGCAGCTTGGCCAGGCCGCGGTAGTCGAGGATCAGCCGCGGCAGCGCATGGTCGTCGGCGATCGCCTCCAGCGCTTCCTCGTTGGTCGAGGGCTGGCCCTTGGGTGTCTTCACCTTGGCCGCCAGGCCGAGCTGGTCGAACAGGATCGCCTGCAACTGCTTGGGCGAGTCCAGGCTGAACGCGCAGCCGGCCTCCGCATAGGCCTGCTGCTGCAGCTCGTGCATGCGCTTGCCCAGCTCCTGGCTCTGCCTGCGCAGTTCGTCGACGTCGATCAGCACGCCCTTGCGTTCCATGCCGGCGAGGATCGGCGCGAGCGGCACTTCGATCTCTTCGTACACACGCTTGAGCGCAGGCACGGTATCGAGCATCGGCTGCAGCGCCTCGTGCAGGCGCAGGGTGATGTCGGCGTCCTCGGCGGCATAGCGGCAGGCGGTGTCCAGGTCCACCTGCGAGAACGGGATCTGCTTGGCGCCCTTGCCCGCGACGTCCTCGTACCTGATCGTCTGGTAGTTGAGGTAGCGGCTGGCCAGCGAATCCATGTCGTGGCGCGTGGCGGTGGCGTTCCATACGTAGGAGGCCAGCATGGAATCGTGCCTGAGGCCCTCGACGAGGATGCCGTAGTGCGACAGCACGTTGATGTCGTACTTCGAATGCTGGCCGAGCTTCGGGAGGGCCGGGTCCTCGAACAGCGGCTTGACCGCGTGCAGCACCTGGTCGCGGTCAAGCTGCCAGGGCGCGCCCGGGTAGTCGTGCGCGAGCGGGATGTAGCAGGCCTTGCCCGATTCCACCGCGAAGGACAGGCCGATCAGCTCGGCACGCATCGCATCGATGTCGCTGGTTTCGGTGTCAAAGGCGATCAGCGGCGCCTCGCGCAGCACCTTAAGCCAATGCTCGAAGCGCTCGGGCGAGGTAACCAGTTCGTACTCGCCGGGCTTCGCCGCCGCGGGCGCCGGCGTGTGCGGTGCGGGGGCGACCGCGGCGACGGGAGCGGGGCCCGGTTCACCGAGCGTTTCCGCGTCCAGCTCCCTCAGCGCCGCCTTGAACTCGTAGCGGGTGAACAGCTCGCGCAGCGCGGCGGTTTCGCGCTCGCGCAGGGTGAGGTCGGTCGGGCCGTGCTCGAGTTCCAGGTCGGTGCGGATGGTCACCAGCTCGCGCGAGAGCGGCAGCTTGGGCAACGCCTCGCGCAGGTATTCGCCGATCTTGCCCCCGATCTTGTCGGCGCTGGCGATCACGCCGTCCAGCGAACCGTATTCGGCCAGCCATTTGGCTGCGGTCTTGGGCCCGCATTTGGTCACGCCGGGCACGTTGTCGATGCTGTCGCCGGTGAGCGAGAGGAAATCGACGATGCGCTCGGGCGGCACGCCGAATTTTTCGGTCACGCCGGCGATGTCCAGCGTGGTGTTGGTCATCGTGTTGATCAGCTTCACGTGCGGGCCGACCAGCTGCGCCAGGTCCTTGTCGCCGGTGGAGATCGTCACGTCGATGCCCTGCGCCGCGGCCGACTGGGCCAGCGTGCCGATCACGTCGTCGGCTTCCACGCCCGGCACGCACAGGATCGGGAAACCGAGTGCGCCGACGATCGCCATCATCGGCTCGACCTGCGCGCGCAGGTCGTCGGGCATGGCCGCGCGATTGGCCTTGTACTCGGCGTAGATGTCGTCGCGGAAGGTGCGCCCGGGCGCGTCGCAGACGAAGGCCAGGTACTCCGGCTGCGCCTTCAGCGTCGCGCGCAGCATGTTGACCACGCCGAAGAGTGCGCCCGTCGGTTCGCCGCGCGCGTTGGTCAGCGGCGGCAGCGCGTGGAAGGCGCGGTAGAGGTAGGAGGAGCCGTCGATCAGGATGAGCTGTGCCATCCGGGCATTCTCGCACGCGTGCCATGAGGTCGCGGTTCACCGGGCCGCGCCAGGGCCGCTGCTATGCTCGCCGCACATCTCCCCCGGACCCGAAGCCATGAAGCTTGCCGCCGCGCTCGTCCTCGTTCCCGCCTTACTCGCCGCGCCCGCTTTCGCCCAATCGACGCCGCCGCCGGTGAACGTGCCGCCGCCGCCGGGGATGAACGATCCGGGCGTCAAGCCGAGCGCACCAGCGCCGGGGCAGCAGCAGGCCGCGACGCCGGCGCGAAGCGGCACTTCGCTGCTGCCGCGCAAGCCTGAGCCGATCCGGTCAGGCGAGCCGATGCCTGAGGTCAGCGTGCACCAGCAGGGCGAGAACGTGGTGCAGGAATATCGCCGCAACGGACAGCTCTACATGGTGGTGGTCACGCCGCCGAACGGCATCGCGCAGACCTACATGGTCGATCCGAGCGGCCGGCTGGTCGACGAGCACGGGCAGAAGCCCACGCGGCCGGTGATGTACAAGATCCTCGAGTGGGGCAAGTCCAAGCCCGCGCCGGCGTCCTCCGCGGGCGACTGAGGGGGTCATGGACCTGCGCCAGAGCTGGCTGCTGTTCGCGCTGGGCTCGGCGTTCTTCGCCGCGCTCACCGCGCTGTTCGGCAAGCTCGGCGTGGCCGGGATCAACTCCAACCTGGCGACCTTCATCCGCACGCTGGTGATCCTTGCGGTCACCGCCGGCATCCTCAGCCTGCGCGGCGAGTGGGCGCGTCCGGCAGGGCTGCCGTGGCACAGCTGGGTGTTCCTGGTGCTCTCGGGCGTGGCCACGGGGCTGTCGTGGCTCTGCTACTACCGCGCGCTGCAACTGGGGCCGGTGAGCAAGGTCGCGCCGATCGACAAGCTCAGCGTGGCAATGGTGATCGTGCTGGCGCTGGTCTTTCTGGGCGAGAAGCCGAGCCTGCCGGTGCTGGTCGGCGGTGGGTTGATCGTCGCCGGCGCGATCGTCATCGCGCTGTTCTGAGGATGGTGGGCAGAAGTCGACCCCACGTGTCCGCGGATAGTCGTAGGGTGGGCTTCAGCCCACCAGCACTACTCGCCGAAGCGCGTGTTTGAAGCGCCCTCTCGAACACCGGCCCAATCCGGCGCCAGCATCGCCCTGGGCGACGAAGCGATGGAAAGTCGACCACGGCCAGTCCCTGACCTGGCTGACATGCCCGTGTTTCACTGGGTTGTAGTGGATGTAGTCGATATGGTTCTGGTGGTCCCGCTCGTCTCGGATCGTGTGCTCCCAGTAGCGGCGTTGCCAGACGCCGCGCTCGCGGCGTCGACGCCATGCGCGATCGCTGCGGTCAGGTAGGTACCGCGAAAAGCACGCCTTGAAATGCGCGATCCGGGTGGCGTAATCGGTGTCGGTTGCCGGCAGCGTGCATAGCAAATGCAAGTGTTCCGGCAGTACCACCATCGCATCTAAGCGGAAGGGACGCGCATCGCGCGCCAGGGAAAGGGCGGCCCGTAGCGAAGCGATGTGCCGGGTTAGCAGGGCGCTGTCCCGATCAGCCAAGGCAAGCGTGAAGAAGAAGGTGCCGCCTGGCTGCAATACACGCAGGTAGTTGCTCATGGTTCGGAGTTTGAAGCTCCTGGCGCATGGGTGGCATCAGGGCGGAGCGTTGGAGCGGGTAGGTTTTGCGCGAGGTTGCGGTGGGCTGAAGCCCACCCTACAAAGTCGCGGTCGTAGGGTGGGCTTCAGCCCACCGCAACCAGCGTCAGGCCGGATCGTCCAGCTCGGGGTAATGGCGGAAGATGCCCTGTTCGTTGAACGGAAGGCGCCGTGGCGAGGCGAGATAGGCGGCGATGCGCGGGCGCCGGGAGACGTCCTCGGCCAGCGCGCACAGGCGTGGCAGGTCCTTGCGCAGGCGGCGCATGGCGTTGGGAAAGGCGTAATCCAGGCCGGCCATCAACTGGAACAGCGACAGGTCGACGTAGGAGTGTTCGCCCAGCGCGTGGCGGCCGTCCGAGCGCGCCAGCACCTGTTCGAAATAGCCCAGGTACTTGGGCAGCCGGTGCGTGCGCAGGTCGGCCGCGCGGCGCTCGGCTTCCTGCTGCTGATCCTCGTAGTACAGGCTGGCGGCGATGGGATGGTGGCTGTCGTGGACCTCGGCAACCAGGTCGGCGATGGTCAGCTGCAGCTGGTTGGCGTAGATGCGCCGCGCCTCGCCCTCGGGCACCAGCCGCAGGTGCTGGCCCAGGTAGGCCAGGATGGCGGCAGTCTGCGCGATCAGCAGGTGGCCGGCACGCAGGAAGGGTGGGGCGAAGGGCAGCGCATCTTCGGTGCTTTCGCCGGTGAGGAAGGGATCCATCACCGCATCGCCGCGGTTGCGGGCGACATCGACATAGTCGGCACCGGCATCTTCCAGCGCGAGCCGGACGAATTCACCGCGTCCCTGGATGCCGGTCCAGTAGTAGAGCTCGTAGGTCATGGCTGGGCCTCCGTACCGGCCAAGCCTCGCAATGCACACCACAAGGTGCCGTGAGGGCGCACAATCGGCAGCTGTATGGACCTGGCCCGTTTCGAAGCATCGCTCGCCGGTGGTACGCCGCCCGCCGGCCTGCCCGAGCATCTGCAGGCGCTGTGGTGGCTGGGCCACGGCGAGCCGGAGCGCGCGCACCACCTGGTGCAGGGGCTGGAGGACGCGGGCGCCGCGGCGATCCACGCGCACGTGCACCGGCTCGAAGGCGATCTGGACAACGCCCGCTACTGGTACGGGCGGGCCGGCGTACCGTTCTGCGACGATCCGCCGGAGCAGGAGTGGCGGCAGCTGGTGCAGCGCTTCGTGCAGTGATGGTTCCTTCTCCCTGCGGGAGAAGGTGCGCCGCAGCGACGATGAAGGTGCGGCCGGCCGGGGCTGCGCTCCGCCGGACCCACACCCCAACCCCTCCCGCAGGAGAGGGGTTCGAACGTTCAGTGGCGGAAGTGGCGCATGCCGGTGAACACCATCGCCATGTCGCGCTCGTCGGCGGCGGCAATGACCTCCGCGTCGCGCATGGAGCCACCCGGCTGGATCACTGCCGCGATGCCCGCCTCGGCCGCGGCATCGATGCCGTCACGGAACGGGAAGAACGCGTCCGAGGCCATCACCGAGCCACGCACTTCGAGCTTCTCGTCGGCCGCCTTGATGCCGGCGATCTTCGCGCTGTACACGCGGCTCATCTGGCCGGCGCCGATGCCGATCGTCTGCCGGTGTTTCGCGTAGACGATCGCGTTGGACTTGACGAACTTGGCGACCTTCCAGGCGAAGATCAGGTCGTCGATCTGCTCGGGCGTGGGGGCGAGCTTGGTGACGACCTTGAGGTCGGCGGCACCGATCATGCCGGTGTCGGCGGTCTGGATCAGCAGGCCCGAACCCACGCGCTTGACGTTCATGCCCGGGTGCGGCGAACGCAGGTCGCCTCGCTCCAGATCGGCGTTGGCCGGCGGCGGAATTTCCAGTACCCGCACGTTGCCTTTCTTCGCGAAGGCCTTCAGCGCGTCGTCGGCGTAGCCGGGCGCCAGCACGACCTCGACAAACTGCCGCTCGACAATGGCGCGCGCGGTGGCGCCGTCGACCTCGCGGTTGAACGCGATGATGCCGCCGAACGCCGAAGTCGGGTCGGTCTGGAACGCCAGGTCGTAGGCCTTGCCGATACCGTCCAGGCTCACCGCCACGCCACAGGGGTTGGCGTGCTTGACGATCACGCAGGCCGGCTTAACGAAGCTGCGCACGCATTCCCACGCGGCGTCGGCGTCGGCGATGTTGTTGAAGGACAGCTCCTTGCCCTGCAGCTGGCGGAAAGTCGCCAGCGTGCCCGGCGCGGGATACAGGTCGCGGTAGAACGCCGCGCCCTGGTGCGGGTTCTCGCCGTAGCGCAGGTCCATCAGCTTGACGAAGCGGCCGTTCGCCTGGCCGCCGAAGGTTTCGTGACCGGCGATCGCGTCGTGCGCGTCGTTGAGCTTGAGCGAGGAGAGGTAGTCGCTGATCGCACCGTCGTAGTCGGACACGCGGTTGAACGCGGCCACCGCGAGCTTGAAACGCGTGGCGCGCGAGAGGCCACCGTCGCGCTCGATCTCGGCGAGGGCCTCCTCGTACTGCTCCGGCGCGGTCAGCACGGCCACGTCCGCCCAGTTCTTCGCGGCCGAACGCAGCATCGCCGGGCCACCGATGTCGATGTTCTCGATCGCCTGCTCGAGCGTGCAGTCGGGCCTGGCGACGGTCTGCTCGAACGGGTAAAGATTCAGGACCAGCAGGTCGATCGGCGCGATGCCGAGGTCGCCCATCACCTTGTCGTCCGTCCCGCGGCGGCCGAGCAGGCCGCCGTGCACTTTCGGGTGCAGCGTCTTGACGCGGCCGTCCATGATTTCCGGAAAGCCGGTGAGCTCGCTGACGTCGGTCACGGCGATGCCGGCATCGCGCAGCGCCTTGGCGGAGCCGCCGGTGGAGAGCAACTGCACGCCCCTGGCGGCCAGGCGGCGGCCGAGATCGATCAACCCGGTCTTGTCGGAGACGCTGAGCAGGGCGCGGCGGATCGGGGTGACGGCGGACATGGCGGCTTCCAGGGTGGGGGAAGCCGGCAATTATAACCCGACGAAGGTGGAATGCTGTTTGGACGGCCAGACGGCCAAAGCTTGTCGACCTCGTGCCCCGTTATGGGCAGGAAGGTTACAGCAGGCCGTGCGCGGCCAGCTTCTTGCGCAGCGTGGCGCGGTTGATGCCAAGCACGGCGGCGGCGCGGCTCTGGTTGCCATCGTGGAACGCCAGCACTTCGCGCAGCAGCGGGCCCTCGACCTCGCGGATCACTAGGGCGTGCAGGCCCTCGTCGCATTCGGTGTCGCCGATGTCGGCCAGGTAGCGACGCACGGTACGGCTGACGCACTCGCCCAGCGCGCTCTGCGACGACGGGGTCTCCCGGACGGCCTCGTTGACAGGCAATCGGACGGCGTTCACAGGCAGTACCTCACGAGCGACGCGGCGGCTAGCGTGGGCCGCTGCAGTGGTTATGGTGGATCTCGCCGGCATGGCGCACTTGGCATGCGATGGGCGCATGCGCGAGGGGGCGAGTGTACCGGCGCCGGCCGATAAATTTAAGTGCTGGCGCCCGCAGCCTTTGGTTTCACTCGAAACCGTCGTTCACTCGAAACCGAATTCGAAGGCGACCGCGCGGTTGCCGGGGTCGGCGACCTCGATCAACAGCGCCGCGCTGGCGCCAGGCGCCAGGCCGGCGCGCAGTACCGCGGCATCATCCAGGTATTCGGACGGGTGCAGGCGGCGCATGGCGAGGCGATGCCCGTCGGCGTCGGAGAGCGTGAGCGAAACCACAGGGTAGGGCTGGGCGAACGGGGCGTCGTTGCGGACGGTCGCGCTGATCATCAGCGCGCCCGGGACGCTCGGATGTGCCTGCACGTCGCGCGCCACCAGGTGCAGGCGGTGCACGTCACGCACCAGCGGCAACCGGCAGCCGAGCGAAGCGCAGGTCTGGCGCAGCCACGCGCCGATGGTCGGGTCGGTGATCAGCACGTCGCGCTTGGCCCAGGCGACCTGGGCGGCCAGCAACAGCGCCAGCGATATGCAGGTGACCACCCAGGGCCAGCGCCGCGGACGCTTGCGCGTGGCTCGGCGATCCTGGACAAAGCCGGGCGTGAAAGCGGGCGCCGCGGCAGCATCAGCCACGGCGACCGGCACGTCTTCGCGAGGCCGGTAGATCGCCAGCTCGAGTTTGGGTGCTTCCTCGGAGCGGGTGTTGCCGGGAAGCAGCCGGAAGGGTTCGGGTGGCAGCTGGTCGGCGAGCGTGTCCAGTGCATCGAACAGGGTTTCGCAGTTGCCGCAGATCACTGCCCCGCGCGCATGCGCCAGTACGCTCGCGTCGAGCGAGAACACGGTGCGGCAGTCGGGGCACTGGGTGTACATGCGCGCAAGAGTAAAGGGAAAGCCGGCATTTGTCGGAGTGCGAGCGCACGTTGTTCGACGCAGTTACCTACAGCGGCACTTGCGCGTTGACGCCGACCGGGCTTCCGCGGGGGAAGGTGCCGAAGGCGGATGGGGGTGCTCTTCGCGCAGTGTTGGGGGTGTGAGCAGGCTAAGCGGAGGGCTTCCCGCAAGACCTCCCCCATCCGCCCTGCGGGCACCTTCCCCCGCAGGCGGGGGAAGGATCAGTGGGGGCGTCGCCGATGCGAACCGGTTGTCGCGCGCGCCGTCGCTCAGGGTGCCGGACTATTCGGCGTAGCGCGCACGGAGTCCTGCCCGCGTGCGGTAGAGGAGAAGGTAGTCGGCAGGCGCTTTGTGTAGGAGCGCACCTGTGCGCGACCGGGATGCATGGCGGTCGCGCACAGGTGCGCTCCTACAG